>CAYWNR010000301.1:0-5085 GCA_964459705.1 uncultured Gemmatimonadaceae bacterium
CTAAGGGAGGGGCGGACTGCCGGAAGTGCGAACGCGGGACAGGCGACTCTTGAGTTGGCCGGCCCGGTCCGGTAGCGTTTGCTTGCATGCCACGAAGACCATCACAAGGAGGCAATCGTGCGCATCGCCCTGGCAGTTGGTGCTCTCGCTCTCGCGGCCTCCCCCGTCGTTGCCCAGGAGACGGCTTGTCCATTCCGGGCCGGCTCCGACCTCGCGGCACGGCCTAGCCCGCTGGACTCCACGTCGTTCACCGTGGGGGGCTACGCGGTGAAGATCTGCTACGGCCGGCCGTCGCTCAAGGGACGCACGATGCTCGGTGGGGACGCCGTGCCATGGGGGAAGGTGTGGCGCACCGGAGCCAACGAAACCACGAAGTTCATCACGACGGCGCCGGTCACGGTTGGGACGCTCGCGGTCCCCGCAGGCATGTACGCGCTCTACACGGTTCCCGGAGAGACCGATTGGGAGGTCATCATCAATCGGTCCTACCAACAGTGGGGCAAGGAAAACACGTACACCGATTCAGTGAAAGCCCTGGAGCTCGGCCGGGTGAGCATACGTGCCGACTCGGTGGCGAGTCCGATCGAGACGTTCACCATTCGGGCCGAGCCGCAGCCGGATGGGAGCGCCCTGCTCGTGCTCGAGTGGCAGCATAGCCGCGTGAAGGTGCCGGTCCGGGAGCGGTAGGCGGTCTGGGCGGTCCCGGCGGTCCCGGCAGTCCCGACTCCCCACGGGTCCATCGGGTCCGCCGGGTCCATCGGGATCACAGCCCTAGGGCCGCGGCGGCTTCTTCGTACCGTTCCGGCCGCACGTACAAGACGTAGCCGAACGCCCCGCGCCCATCGGTGACGCCGCTGGACGCGTACACGTTCACGTGGGCGTTGTAGAGCCGCTCGTGGACGCCGGCCAGCGCGCCGAGTTCGTCGTCCCCTTGAATGATGAACGCCGGATGCGGACCGTCGGCGGCGATGCCCGCGCTCTTGGCCGCGGCGATCAGCCGGGCGGGATCCTCGGGAAACACGGAGAGCTGCGTCCGCTGCGGACCGATGGGGACGCCCGTGAACGCGAGCAGGTTGACGCCGAGCTGCGCGAGTCGCGTGAGGATTCCGTAGGCCTCACCCGGGCGGTCCTCGACCGTGAGGTAGAAGTAGCCGGCACGCCGGATCTCGAATGCCACGACACACCTCCGCGCTGCGGAAACGCGATGATGGCTCCCGTGCTAAGCCTAGCACGGGAGACCGCCGCGCGCACGGCGCGGGGCGTCAGCGGTATTCGGGCTTCAAGCGGTCGCGATACGCATGTCGCAGCTTCGCCACCTTCGGGGCGATGACCGCCTGGCAATACGGCTGGTGCTCGTTCCGCCGGTAGTACTCCTGATGGTACCGCTCGGCGGGATAGAACGTCTCCAGCGGCTCGAGCTGGGTGACGATCGGCCGGCCGTACACGTCGTCGCGCGTCAGCTGTGCCATGAGCGCTTCCGCCACGGCGCGTTGTGCGTCGGAGTGATAGAGAATCACGGATCGGTACTGCGTGCCGACGTCGGCTCCCTGGCGGTTGAGTTGCGTGGGATCGTGGAAGGCGAAGAACGTCTCCAGCACCTCGCGGTACGAAATCACCGTCGGGTCGAACGTCACTTGTGCCACCTCCGCGTGCCCTGTCGTGCCCGAGCACACCAGCTCGTACGAGGGGTCGGCGACCGTACCGCCGGCGTAGCCGGACACCACGCGCTCGATCCCGTGGAGCCGCTCGAACACGGCTTCCAGGCACCAGAAACAGCCGCCACCCAGGGTGGCGAGCTCGCGGGATGGCGTGGCGTCGGTCAGCGGCGCTCCGTGGCGGGAATCGTATCGTGGATCGTATCGCGGCTCGCGCTGTCCGCGCGAGTCCCGGCTCCCGGTAGGGATTCCACGGCCGCGTCGGCACTGGGGATGCGCAGCGAGTCGATGAATGGAGGGGTCAAGGGTTCGACGCCCAGCGCCCGCCACAAGAATGTCGCGCGCGCCATCCGCTCCTCGACGGTGGCAACGTAGCCGAGGTATCCGCCGGTCGTGACGCCCGGGTGCCAGGTGGACGGGCGAGGCAGCGCGGCGGCAAGCTCGGCCGCCTGGTGTTCGGTGAGCGCCGCGGCGGGCTCGCCGAAATAGTGACGCGCGGCCGCCTCGGCGCCGTAGATGCCGGGGCCGAACTCCACGACGTTGAGGTACAGCTCCAGGATCCGCCGCTTGCTCAGGTGCCGCTCGAGACTGCGGGTCAGCAACGCTTCCTTGAGCTTGCGCCAGGGGTTCCGGGATGGCGTCAGCCAGAGGTTCTTGGCGAGCTGTTGTGTAATGGTGGAGGCGCCACGCATGCGGCCGCCCTCGAGCGCCTCGCGCAGCGCCGCCTCCATCTCGGAGGTCGAAAACCCGTGATGCGAGAAGAACTCCATGTCCTCGGCCGAGATCGCGGCCCGCTTCAGGTGCACCGAGATCCGATCCCACGGCACCCACTCCCACGCGACGCGGTCATCCTCACCGGAGTCGCGGCGTGCCGCCCGATGCGCGTCCATGAAGGCGGTGTGGCTGGGCCGGCTCGTCGCGAGCGCGGCGACGTCGGGGAAGGTCATCCACATGGCCACCGCACCAATGGCGGCCATCACGACGATGGCGAGCGCGGCCAGCTTGGCGATGCGCCACGAGCGCGGCGTCATGGAGGCGGTTGGAGGATCAGTGGGACGCCGGCTTCGGCTTCAGCAGGAGATCCTGAAAGTCGAAGCTGAAATCGGTCGCCGGTGACACGGCGTGCATCCTCGCCTCGACGATGCCGCCGTCCGGGTCGAGCGCGAACGTCACGAACGCGTCGGCGCGCAGCTCGTGATCGCGCCACCGGACGACGAAGGTGTCGTACTGCCAGGGCGTGAGGTCGCCCACCAGCGACGGCGTGTGGCCGAACCGCATCGCCAGTCGCCCGTTCTCGAGGGAGATGGTCACGTCACCGTACCAGTCGTCGTGGTACGTGCCGGCGTAGCGGGCGAGCGGGAGGGATGGCCGCGACGCCGTGTCGCGCTGCGCCGCGGTCTTCTGCTCCGTCGCTGCGGTCTCCGCGGCGCGTCGTTTCCCGAGGGCGACGTAGCCGGCCAGCCAGTCGAAGGGGGGCGCACGGAGATAGGAATCGATGACGGTAAACGCGATGGCGTCGAACGCGGCGCCCGACTCCATGTTGGTCAGGACCACGACGCCGAGCTTCTGGTCTGGCAGGAACGCGACGCGGGTGACGTATCCCGGCAAGCCACCCGAGTGCAGCAGGAGCTTCTCACCCCGGTAGTCCCGCGCGTTGAGACCGAGCGCATACCCGTCGAAGCTGGAGCGCAGCGGCGGCAGCTCGGGCGGCGGGACGATCCCGGGGCGCGCGATGACCGTCGTCCACAGCTCACGCGCGGTACGCTGCGAAAAGAGCCGGGACCCGTCACCGAGCCGTCCCGAATCGAGCTGCACGATCACCCACTTCGCCACGTCAGCGACACCGGCGTTGATCCCGGCCGCCGGATTGGCGTTCTCGTTCGCGAAGGGCGCTACGGGTCGAACGACGCCGTCCACGCGTGCGTGGGTCGTCGCGACGTTGCCGTCCGCGGGGCGGTCGGCGGAGCCCATGATCCTGGCTCCGGTCATGCCGACCCGCGCGAGAATACGTGTCTGTACGAACTGCCTCCACGAGAGGCCGCTCACCGCTTCGATCACCTCGCCGGCCACCAGGTAGAGGACGTTGTCGTACGCGTAGGCGCTGCGGAAGCTCGTGGCTGGCGCGACGTAGCGGAGACGGTACGCGATCTCCTTCCGCGTGTAGGTCGTGGGGGGCCACCAGAGCAAGTCACCCGCGCCGAGGCCGAGGCCGCTGCGGTGCACCAGCAGATCGCGGATCGTGATCTGTCGCGTCACCCATGGATCGTACATCGTGAACCAGGGGAGGTAGTTGATGACCGGCGCGTCCCAGTCCAGCAGTCCCTCCTCGACGAGCATTCCCAGTGCGGTTGCCGTGAACAGCTTCGTGTTGGAGGCGATACCGAAAAGCGTGTTGGCGTCCACCGGCGCCGGATCGCCGAGCGTGCGGACGCCGTAGCCTTTGGCCACGACGACTTTGTCGTCCTTGACGACGGCGACGGCGAGCCCCGGCACCTCGAACTGGTGCATGACGCGCGTGACGAAGGCGTCGAGGTTCTTCGGAAGCTGTCCTTGCTGCGCGACGGCGGGACTGCCGACCGCCGCGAGCAGGAAGATGGAGAGCGCGTGGCGGGCGATTCGGGCGGGAGAAACGGTCATGGACGCGTCCTCCAATCAGGAGCGGAGCATCGTGAGCAGCATCTTGAATGGCGTAGCCGCCTGCACGGCATGCGGCTGGTTCGCCGGCAGGAGGATCCACTGCCCGGTGGACAGGTGATGCGGTTGTCCCGCGATCGTGATGTCCGCCTCGCCGTCCAGCAGTTGGACGAGCGCGTCGTACGGGACGGTATGCTCGCTCAAGCTCTGACCCGCGGCGAAGGCAAAGGCCGTGACGGACCCGGTCGGTTTCTTGATCAGGATCCGGCTCACGATCGCGCCCTCCTGGTACTGCACGAGGTCGGCGACCGCCTGCGGGGTGACGTCCGGTGGTTCACTCATCGGCAGAAGGCAATCTCGCCGCCCGCTCCGAGGTGGCGCAACGGCCCGAGCTCGCGGCATGGACGGCAGCGCGTACTGAGGCGAGATTCTCACCATGGATGATCGCGATCCCCCCGAGGTCTCCGGGAAGTCCCGCACGACGGCGCTCATTCTCAACGTGCTCACGGGGTTCGTGGGTGGGCACCGGTTCTTTGCCGGCAAGATTGGCACCGGGGTGCTGATGGCGTGCACGCTCGGTGGCCTGGGCCTATGGTGGGTCTACGATCTCGTGCTGATCGGTACGGGCGAGTTCCGCGACAGCGATGGGCGCCGCATCCTGCGGTGGAGCTCGGATGATCCGTGGCCCGGCGTCACGCGCGGTCCCGATCCGCGACTCCTCGGGGAGATGGAGACGATGCGCTCGGAGGTGTACGAGCTCCAGGAGCGCGTCGACTTTCTCGAGCGGACGCTGGCG
>CAYWNR010000302.1:0-5035 GCA_964459705.1 uncultured Gemmatimonadaceae bacterium
CAGTCGCTCACCGTGCTCGCGCGCCCCACCCACGGCGAGCCGCCTCCGGTCGAGGCGGCCCTGTCGTTCGTGGACAATCACGTGGATTCGACCACCGGGACGGTGCTCCTCAAGGCCCGGTATGCCAATGCCGACGGGGCGTTGTGGCCCGGCGAATTCGTCCAGGTGACCCTCGTGCTCGACATCGAGCCCAACGCGCTCGTCGTGCCCACGCAGGCGGTGCTGGCCGGCCAGCAAGGCACCTATGTCTTCGTTGTGCGGCCGGATAGCACCGTGGATCAGGTGTACGTCACGGTGGCGCGGAACGTAGATTCGCTGGCGGTCATCAGTCATGGGCTCGCGCCGGGCGCGGTGGTGGTGACGGACGGCCAGCTGCGGCTCACCCCCAACGCGCGCGTGGAGCTGCGCGCGGTGGCGGGCGGTGACCGGCCGGCGGGTCAATGAACATCTCCGGGCTGTTCATCCGGCGGCCGGTCACGACGACGCTGGTCATGACCGGCGTCCTGCTCTTCGGCATCATGGGCTACCGGCTGCTGCCGGTGAGCGACCTGCCGAACGTGGACTACCCGACGATCAACGTCTCGGCCGGGCTCCCGGGCGCCAGCCCGGAGACCATGGCGGCGGCCGTCGCGACGCCGCTCGAGAAACAGTTCTCGACCATCGCCGGGCTCGACGCGATGACGTCGTCCAGCTCCCTTGGGGGCACGTCCATCACGCTCCAGTTCAATCTCTCGCGCGATATCGACGCGGCCGCGCAGGACGTGCAGGCCGCCATCGCCAAGACGCTGCGGCAGCTCCCGTCCGGCATGCTGCCGCCCTCCTACGGGAAGGTGAATCCGGCCGATTCTCCGATTCTCTACCTCGCCCTCACGTCACCGACCCTGCCGCTCTCGACGCTCGACGAATACGCCCAGACGTTCATCGCGCAGCGGCTGTCCACGGTCTCCGGTGTCGCCCAGGTGCAGGTGCATGGCTCTCAGAAGTACGCCGTGCGCATCCAGCTCGATCCCCGCGCGTTGGCCGACCGCGGGCTGGGACTGGACGAGGTGACGGCCGCGGTGGCGTCGGGCAACCCGAATCTGCCCACCGGCACGCTCTGGGGCACGCACCGGGCGTACACGATCCGGGCCGACGGCCAGATCGAGAGCGCGCCGGAGTTCCGCTCGCTGGTGATCGCCTACCGGAACGGGAATCCCGTGCGCCTCCAGGACGTGGCGCGCGTGCTCGACGACGTCCAGAACGACAAGACGGGAAGCTGGTTCGACGGGACGCGCGCCATCGTGCTCGCCATTCAGCGGCAGCCCGGCACGAACACCGTGGCGGTGGCGGACGCGGTCAAGAAGGCGCTCGCGGAACTCGCCCCGCAGCTCCCGGCCTCGGTCACGGTCACGACGCTGTACGACCGCTCGGTGCCGATCCGCCAGTCGGTGCGGGACGTGAAGACGACGCTGCTCATCACGCTCTGCCTGGTCGTGATGGTCATCTTCCTGTTCCTGAGGAACCTGTCCGCGACGGTGATTCCCAGCCTGGCGTTGCCGCTTTCGATCATCGGCACGTTCGCCGCGATGTATCTGCTGGGCTACAGCATGGACAACCTGTCGTTGATGGCGCTCACGTTGTGCGTCGGATTCGTCGTGGACGACGCCATCGTGATGCTGGAAAACGTCGTGCGCCACCTCGAAATGGGAAAGCCGGCGATGCGCGCCGCGCTCGACGGCGCGGCCGAGATCGGGTTCACGATCGTCTCCATGACGCTGTCGTTGGTTGCCGTGTTCATCCCGGTGCTACTCATGGGCGGACTGATCGGCCGGCTGTTCCGGGAGTTCGCGGTGACGATCTCCATCACGATTCTGGTGTCGGGGTTCGTGTCGCTGACGCTCACGCCGATGCTGTGCAGCCGGTTTCTGCGCCCGTCGCGCGGCGCCCAGCACGGGCGCTTCTACGAGGCCACGGAGCGCGTCTACCAGCGAGTCCTGGGCGCCTACGAGCGAAGTCTCTTGTGGGTCATGGATCGCCGCTTGGGGGTTGTGGCGTTCTCAGGCGCGATTCTCGTGGGGACCGTGCTGCTCTTCATGGCGGTGCCGAAGGGCTTCATTCCCACGGAGGACAACGGCTCGATTTCCGGCAACACGGAGACGGTCGAAGGCAGCTCGTTCGAGGCCATGCGCGACCATCAACTGGCGGTGGCGACCGTGCTCAGCGCCGATCCCAATATCGAGCACTACATGGTCACCGTCGGCGGCGGGACGATGAACCAGGGGCGGGCCATCATCCACCTGAAGCCTCGGAGCGAGCGGCCGCCGGCCGAGGCGGTGATCCGCGAACTGACGCCCAAGCTGGCCGCGATTCCCGGGATTCGGGCCTACTTGCAGGTCCCGCCGGTCATCCGGATCGGCGGGCGCCCCACGAAGACCCAGTATCAGTTCACACTCCAGGGCTCGGACATCGAGGCGCTGTACGCGAGCGCCGCGCAACTGGAGGAACGGCTCCGCGTGCTCCCAATGCTCCAGGACGTGACCAGCGATCTCCAGATCAAGAACCCCCAGGTGGACATTCACCTCGATCGCGACCGCGCGGCGGCGCTCGGCGTCACCGTCGAGCAGATCGAGCGCGCGCTCTACAACGCGTACGGCTCGCGGCAGATCTCCACCATCTACACGCCGAACAACCAGTATTGGGTGATTCTCGAGCTGCTCCCGCAGTACCAGCGGGATCCCTCGGCCCTGGGACTCCTGTACATCCGCTCGGACCGCGGGGCGCTGGTGCCGCTCGCCAGCGTGGCGTCGGTGGAGCCCGGTCTCGGACCCCTCACGGTCAATCACAGCGGCCAGTTGCCGTCGGTCACGCTCTCATTCAACCTGCCGCCGAACGCGTCGCTGGGGGACGCGGTCAGCGAAGTGCAACGTGTGGCGCGCCAAACGCTCCCCTCGGACATCGCGACGGGGTTCGCGGGCACGGCCCAGGCGTTCCAGGCGAGCCAGCAGGGCTTGTTGTTCCTGCTGGTGCTCGCGGTGCTGGTGATCTACCTGGTCCTGGGGGTGCTGTACGAAAGTTTCATCCACCCCCTCACGATCCTCTCGGGGCTGCCGTTCGCGGGGTTCGGGGCCTTGCTGACGCTGCTGATCTTCCGGACCGAGCTCAGCGTGTACGCGTTCGTCGGCATCATCATGCTGGTGGGGTTGGTGAAGAAGAACGCGATCATGATGATCGACTTCGCGCTGGACGCGGAGCGGAAGGAAGGGAAATCGTCGCGCGACGCGATTCTCCAGGCGGCGAGCGTACGGTTCCGGCCGATCATGATGACGACCATGGCGGCCCTGATGGGCACGTTGCCGATTGCGGTTGGATGGGGCGCGGGGGCCGAATCGCGGCGTCCGCTGGGCCTCGCGGTGGTGGGCGGCCTCGCCTTCTCGCAGATGATCACCTTGTACGTCACGCCGGTGGTCTACACCTACCTCGATGCGCTGCAGCGCCGGCTGGGGCGCGTGCGGGTTTCCCGCGCGGCCGCGTCCAAGGAGCCCGCATTCGATCACGGTTGATCTCACCCCTGGCCCCTCTCCGCTACGCGGTCCTCACCTCCTCACCCCCTTTCCGCTACGCGGAGAGGGGGAACGTTGTGTGAGTTGGGGAGCGCAACGTGTCGCGTGCGGCGTCGGCGTAGTTTCCGGGCATGAGCGCAAAGATCACGGGGCACAGGTCGCAGGGGACGGGCGAGGAAATCGCTAACAGCATCACCCATGGGGTTGGTGCGGTGCTGTCCGTTGTGGGGGTCGCCATTCTCGTCACGCTGGCCGCGCGACGTGGCACGGTGTGGCACGTCGTTGGGTGCAGTGTGTTCGGCGCCGCGCTCGTCGCGCTGTACGTCGCGAGCACACTCTATCACGCCATCACCGCACCGCGAGCCAAGCGCGTGTTCCGCGCGCTCGATCACGCCGGGATCCTGTTTCTCATCGCCGGGACGTACACCCCGTTCACACTGGTGACGCTGCGCGGCCCGTGGGGATGGACCCTGTTGGGCGTCGTCTGGGGGCTCGCGGGGCTCGGTCTGCTGCTGGAGTTGGTAGCGCCCCAGCGGCGGGTGGCCTCGGTGGCCCTCTACCTCGCGATGGGCTGGGCCGCGGTGGTCGCCGTGAAACCGCTGGTGGCCGGTCTCGCGGTCGGGGGTCTGGTTCTGCTGGCGCTGGGTGGCCTGTCGTATACCGCGGGGGTCGGGTTCTACGTGTGGCGGCGTCTGCCGTACCATCACACGCTGTGGCACGGCTTCGTGCTCGCGGGGAGCGCGGCGCACTTCTTTGCGGTGCTGTTCTACGTCCTGCCGCGCGCTTCCTGAAGTCCCCTCAACGTGATCCTCGTACCGGTTTCCCCCTCTCCGCGTAGCGGAGAGCGGGCCAAAGCGTGAGGACTCGTAGCGGAGAGGGGGCCACATCCGAGAGCGGGCCAGGGGTGAGGACTCGTATCCCAGAGCGGGCCAGGAAATGAGGACTCGTGGCGGAGACGGGGGCAGGGGCTGAGGACTAGTAGCGAAGAGGGGGTGAGGGCGCCGCATCGGTGTCGGTCGGCTATTCTTGGGTGTCGCAGCTTCGAGCCCCTACCATGGCGAACGAACATCTCTATCCGGCCATCGAGCCCTACGCGTCCGGCCTGATTCGGGTCGGCGACCAGCACGAGATCTACTGGGAAGAATGCGGGACGCCGGACGGTATCCCGATGCTCTTCGTGCACGGCGGACCCGGTGCCGGGTGTTCCGAGTTTGACCGCCGGTTCTTCGACCCGGCCCGGTTTCGCGTGGTGCTCGTGGATCAGCGCGGCTGTGGGCGATCGAAGCCGCTGGGCGAGCTGCGCGACAACTCGCCGGACCATCTCGTGGCGGATTTCGAGCGTGTGCGCGTGGATCGAGGGATCGATACCTGGCACGTGTTCGGTGGGTCATGGGGCAGCACGCTTGGCCTTTACTACGCCGAGCGACACCCGGAGGGCGTGCGGAGCCTGGTGCTGCGCGGCATCTGGTTGCTGCGCGATCCCGAAATCCGATGGT
>CAYWNR010000303.1:0-5034 GCA_964459705.1 uncultured Gemmatimonadaceae bacterium
ACGTCTCTCCCTCGCGCGACAGGATTCTCCAGGCCATCACTCAACTCCGGGGCACAACGTCACGGATTGCTGTGGAGCGTCCAAAAATGCCGCCGGTCAGGGACTCGGTCAAGTTTGCGCGGGACCGACTGACGCCCGCTCCGCGCCCCCGCTGGCGCCGCTGCCCCAGGTCAATATCGGTTGACCTGGGCATTTGCCGTCGTGATGCTCGTCACGAGCCGGCTCGCCGCGCCGAATCCGCCACCGTCGCGTCGTTCAGGCTCCAGTCGAAGTCGAGGTACTCGACCCGCACGCCTCCCGGGCGCAGCAGATCCGCATCTCGCCGGGACACGTAGCGCCGCAGGAACGCGACGAGGCCGGACGTCCCGCCGAAGTCCTCCTTGTACCAGTCCAAGAACTTGTTCACCCGCAACACCGGAGGCTCGCCGCGCTCGATCTGGAGCTGGCGGGGGTCTCGAACGAATCGCTTCACCGCCCGATCCAGTTGCTCCTCCACGCGGCCTCCGCGGTAGGCTGAGTCGGCGAGGCCCGCACATCCCCGGGCGGCGCAACTGAGCGCAAAGTGGATGCGCGGGTCCCCCATGGGACGAAGAATGCCGCTCTCGATGCCGTCCAGCGACCGATCCCGCTGGGCAATGCGGCAGAATTGCGCCGTCCACGTCTCCGGGATCTGGCGGATCGATTTCTCCGGGATGCCGTACGCCCGCCCGTCCGCACCGGCGGCCGGCAGGCGGCTCATGATCGGGTAATGATCGATGATCAGGCGGAGCACGCAGGCGTTGTACGCGTTGATCCAGAAGGCCAAGCGCTCCTCCCGCGACGCTCGCTCCAGCGCCGCCGGGTCCGTCGTGCCCAGGGCTTCGAGGTACCGATCGAGATCGTCGCGATGCGCCCGGAGGCCGGCGTAGTCCACGAGGCCATCGCGAATGTGGCCCGCCAGGACGCGGTCGAGCAGATCGGGGCCGGGCAGGCCCTGGGCCTGCATCGGCGCCAGCCCACACGCCAACAGCGGCGCCACCACAACGAGGTGGCGCGCGAATCGCAACCGCGACCGTGGGGAGCGCGACTGCGGGGTGCAAGGCAACGTGACGAGCGGCGGCAGTGGGTCCCTCTCTGGGATGGTCGCGGACGCGGACATGGTGCACCGGCTTCGGGCTTAGGATGCCGACTTGCGGTAAGCCCTGTCACGGCCACAACCTACAAGGTACTCGCCCCCGCCGTCGCGGGCGTCACGTCCCGATGTGAAACTTCCGCGGATCCTCGTCCGTCCGTACTTCGAAGGGAGGACCGATGATCGATCTCATCTTTGCGGCGGGAACCGGTGCCGTCACCGTGTTCGGATACCTCAAGTCGCGCCAGTTCGTTCGCGAGCGGCTGCGCTTCGTCGATGCCGCGCAGAAGCCGAGCGCCGCGGTGATCGCGGGCGTGGGCGCGGCGCTGGTGGCGGTGCCCGTCGTGGTCCTGCTCCCCGTCGTCGGCCTCCCCGCGGCAGTCATCTTCGGGGTGGGCGTGGGTTGGGGTGTTCATCACGGCGCGCGCGACGTGCGCAAGCGGCTGCCCGGCGGCTGAGCGCTCCCGTCTAATCAGCGCATCGGTATTGATCCCGCTTCATGCGGGAGAGCCGGGCCGCGGCTTCACGCCGCGGAACCCTCGCGAGGCGGGCTCCCGTCCTTCTGAGCGGCGGCCTGAAGCCGCCGCTCGGCCCTACCGAGTGAATCGGCATCACCGGGCGCGACACGACGCCGATCCCTGCCATTGCACGGGCGCGTGGGTCACGGCACCATGAGATCCTGACTAAGAGGGGGCACGGGACATCAGGCGCCGGGCCCCCGCGCCCTTTCGGTCTGCCGCGACCGGCGTTCCCCCAAAGCCACCAGCACCCGCTCCAGATCGGCGCCGCACGTCGCGCGCCCGAGCCAGGTGCGCTCCGTCCCGGGCGCCCCGGCGCCGCCTCGACGGGCCAGCGCAAGTGCTCCGTAGACGTGAGACACGAGGCCGGCCTCGCGGAAGCGCGCTGCCCACCTGTCGGCCGAGCCGCGGTCCCCCCTGAACCCCGGCCGGACCAGTTGCCTCGCGAGCTCGGCGGGTTCGAGCGCCTTCTCCACGCCCATCACGAGATCGAACTCGTCGGCTCGGGCTCCCAGGCAGTCCCGGACACGTTCCTCGAGCGTGGCTTCGGCCGTGTCCCACCCGGCGCATACGGCGCAGAACACCCCGCCCGTTCGCAACTCCGTGGGCTACTGGGCAATCATCCGGCGCACGACCCGCTCGCCGGTCGGCCCACCATCGCGAAACACGAATGCATCGTCTTGCGAGGGGACGAACGGCGGGTGGGAGACGATGCAGTCGAACGTCCGACCCGCCACGGGTTCGTAGAGGTCACCGGTGACCGCCGCCACGTTGGCGCGCGCGTTGAGCCGCAGGTTGAAGCGCGCGAAGTGCGTCGCGCGTTCCGAGAGGTCCGTGGCCACGACACGACGCACGCGTCGGCTCAACTCGAGGGCTCCGATCCCCGTGCCCGCACCGAGATCGAGGCCGTCCTCGTAGGCGCCCTGCGGCAAGCGCCGGCGGAAGAGCATCGAACCGGGGAAGATCGCCGGGAACACCGCATCGAACGGCGGGGTCGACGGTGCTCCGCTCCGGTCACGGTGGCGATCGGACGCGATGTGGAAATCACCAACGGGATACAGCAGGACGGCCGCAGTCCAGGTTGCCCCATCCGGCTCCGGGACGAGCAGCCCAAGTCGCTCGAACGCCGCGCGCGTCGGGGCATCGAGCCGTGCGCGGAGCACCGCGTTCGACACCGGCTCGAGCAGCAGGAACGTGCGGACGAGGAACGCCTGTGGCCCGTCCGCGGCGGGCGGGAGCGCAATCCCCTCTCGCGGCAGGTCGTCCACGACGAACAGCTCGGGCACCCCCAGACGGTCGCACACGGTTGGCGCGTCGTACGCTGCGGCGTGCAGGTAGTCAGCGACGCGGGAGAAGTCGCCGCGGCCACCGAGCGTCAGCGGGAAGTCGGAGGGCACGCCGCAAGATCGCGCACGTGACCGGGTGTCACCAGCCAAGCGCACGCGACGAACGGGAGACAGGACAGATCATCGCCTGGATGCTGCACGACAATGGCTATCGATGCAGACTGGGCATGGTGGAGTACAGGAGCGTCGAGAGGACATGCGCCCAGAAGTTCGCCCTCCTCCCCGTGGTCGGCGGCGAAGGCCCCAACGTCGTCGTCATCGACTGACCGGTCCGGCGCTGTGGCCTGCGGGACCTCACTTCGGAAATCGAGGTGATCCCGCGCGGCCCAGCGGGCAACGATGGAGTGACCGGGGTGGGGATCGAACCCACGACCTACGGATTAAAAGTCCGTTGCTCTACCAACTGAGCTACCCGGTCAAACAGTGTGACACAACAACTTACCGAAGCCCGTCCCTCGACGCGATTGCCAACTGTGGGACAGACTGTGGAACACCTACGCAGTTCGCGCCTCCAGCAACACCCTTGCGAGCGCCGTTGCGTTTTCTCCGTTATCTCGCTGCTTGGCGTAGCGGCGTGTCATGCTCGGCGTTGCATGGCGCATGGTGGTCTGTACGCTGGCCTCGCTCTGCCCGCTGTTCACAAGTACTTGTGCCGTCAGGTGGCGAAGGTCGTGAAGTCGGAGGGTGGTGTCGGCACCGCTCGCCTTGAGTGCGCGTTTCCAGTAGCGGCGGAGCCAGGCGTAACCCACCGGCGCGGGGACCGCCGCAGTGACCCAGGGCCACAAGTCAGGATCCACCCGAAGCACCGCCGCAGATCCCGCCGTCTTGGTCCCTGGGATGTTCACGGTCTTGGTGAGCGGGTGCAGGTCCGTCTCCCGGAGCCGCAAGTATTCGCCCACACGGAGACCAAGCGCGACGATAGCCACGAACGCGGCGCGCACATGCTCAGGCGTAGCGTGCACTACCTGCCAGAATGTGGGCACGTCCAGATCAGGTACCCGTTCCTGCTCAGCGAGAGGCGTCCAGGAACGCATGACGGTCCTGCGGAGCGGGTGGTACACGTCCCCGAGTTGGCAGGTGAGAAACCGCCCCACGGCCCGACGCAGGAGGTTGTGGTCGGCGGCGCTTGCCTCCCAGCCTCGGGTTAGACCACGCCAGTCCACCGTGGCGAGGTCCGACACCTTCGCATGCGGGGGAAGGATCCCAAGCCTCTGGAGCTTGGCCCAACTCACTCCGTAACGCTTCACGGTCGGGCCGCGATCAGCCACGGGACCAAGCCACAATTCGACCGCTTCCCACAGCGGAGCTTGCTCCGGGCTCGGCGTGAGGCTCGTCACCAGGGCGTCGAGTTGCCCACTCCGGTCTGCTGACAGGACCTGAGGGACAGTCACCGCTCCCTGCTTGACGGCAGCCAATACGTCGAGGCGTCCCCGCTCCGCCAACCTCAAGAGACAGGCATCGGCTTGGCGGCAACCTAATGCCGGTTCTGCGATTGCGGCCGGCGCAGGCGCCTTGAATCTACAGCTGGGCGGGATGGTTTATTATTACGGTCGCGCCTTAGAGCGACACTCTCTGGGAGAGGGGATTTTGCCCAGAGCCAAAGACATTAGTCGGGCCCTCAATCTGCTGGATCGGTCCCTAGGATTAGGGATTGCGTTACTGTTTCTGGGAGCCTATTTCCTGATATGACGAGCCAAACTTGTTGGCAAGCTTGACATTATCGTTCCCAAGAGATTCTGAGTGATGGATTATTCACCGATCATATCTATCACCGGCGTTATTCTGGCCGGTGGCCGTGCCCAGCGCATGGGGGGGCAGGACAAGGGGTTGCTGGCTCTGGCTGGGCAGCCCATGATTAGCTACGCCATCCGTCGTCTAAAGCCCCAGGTAGGGAGTCTATTGATTAACGCCAATCGCAATCTCGATGCTTATCAAGCGTTGGGCTATCCGGTGGTGAGTGATAGCATCGGTCGGTTTTTTGGTCCGCTGGCGGGAATGCTCGCCGCCATGACGGTGGCCGATACCCCTTATCTGCTCACCCTGCCTTGCGATTGTCCAC
>CAYWNR010000304.1:0-5022 GCA_964459705.1 uncultured Gemmatimonadaceae bacterium
AGCGCGGCTTGGTCCACGGATCGAGCGCACCGTCGTCCAGCGTACGCTCGGGATCGGGGACGATGAGGGCGTCCGAGTATTCGAGGACCGCACCGAAGCCGTTGCATCCCGGGCACGCGCCGGCCGGGTTGTTGAACGAGAACAGTGCCGGCGTCAGGTGCGGCGCCGGTGTGCCGCAGTCGAGACAGCGGGGTCGTTGTGAGAACGCGACCGTCGCCGTCTCGGTCACGGCGCGTGCGACGCCGTCCCCTTCGGCGAACGCGAGGGCGATCGAGTCGGCGATGCGGCTGTGCTGCGTGTCGTCGGCGCGCACCCGGTCGACGATGACGAGCACGTCGTGCTCGTTGAGCTGCAGGTCTGCGGGGAGCGCGTCCAGGCGCACGGGGCCCGCCGCGGCACGTCGACGCTTCGTGCGCGCTCGACCACCCGTTCGGTCGCCGACGATGACCCGCGTGAATCCCATCGCGCGCAGGTTCTCCGCGATCAGGGCGTGCGACGTGTGCGCCGATTGCGGGAGCGGAAACGCCACGAGGACGTCGTTCCCGCCGAGCCGTTCGATCACCTTCTGGGCCGCCGTGCTCGGGGAGTCGACGGCCACCGGTGCCCCGCAGGCGTGGCAGTGCGGATGTCCGACGCGGGCCCAGAGCAGGCGAAAGTAATCGTAGATCTCCGTAGCCGTGCCGACGGTGGACCGGCTGGAGGTCGTGGGGTTCTTCTGCTCGATCGCGACGGCCGGTGACAGTCCGTCGAGCCGGTCGACGTCCGGCTTGGGCATCCGCTCGAGAAACTGTTTGGCGTAGGTCGACAGGGACTCGACGTACCGCCGTTGTCCCTCGGCGTACAGGGTGTCGAAGGCAAGGGAACTCTTCCCGGAGCCCGAGGGGCCGGTGATGACGGTGAGGGCGCGCCGGGGGATCTCGACGGTCACCCCTTGGAGGTTGTGCTGCCGGGCGTTGGTCAGCGTGATGCGATCGGCCATCGGGGCGAAGCTTAGCCGGCGGAGGCCTGGGGCCCAAGCCGCCGTTGCCGACCGCGGGTGCGGGCCGTAGGTTCGCTCTCCACCATGGCCGTGCTCACGCCACGCCTCTTCCGTCGGGGCCTCGAAGTCTTCGCCGCGATCTCCGTCATCGTGCTCGCGGGGCTGCTCCTATACGGCAACAACCTGCAGCTGTTCCTCCGCACGCTCGTCACGCTGGACTTTCGCTGGCTCGTGGTGGGGATCGGCCTGGCGTCGCTGGATTGGTTCGGGGGAGGGCTCCGCCTGTTCGTGGCCGCGCGTCACGTGTATCCGTCACAGTCGCTGCCCGGCGCGATCCTCGCCGGCGGGATGAACACCTGGGGCGCAATGTTGACGCCCTCGCAGACGGGCGGCGGGCCAATCATGATCTATACGCTAAAACGATTCGGGACGCCGTTGCCCGAGGCGATGGTCTCGAGCCTGATGACGTTCGTCGCCACGGTCATCTTCTTCGCGCTTGCGGGACCCCTGGCCGTGATCTTGGGCGCCGGGCGCTCCTTGAGCGAGTATGGAGTCATCGGTCGGACCATCGACCTCTTCGATCTCTTCCGACTGAGCCTCGGTGGATTCCTCGCGGTCGGACTCGGCATCGGCTTGCTCATCGCGTTTCCGGGCATCGCCCGCCATTTGGCCGCCACGCTCAAACGCATCGCCGAGCGCCGGGGTCGGATGGTGCTGGCCGCGCGCATCGGGGTGGCGGGGGAGGGGGTCGATCGTGCCCACAGTGCGATACGACAGTTCGCCACTCCCTCCGGACTCGTGGCGTCGGCCCTCTGCGTCCTGTTGTCGGCGGCGGCGCACGCCAACAAGCTCGTCGCGGGCTGGGTGGTGCTGAAGATGCTCAGGATCGAGGTGAACTTCGTCGACGTCGTCCTGCTCCAGACGCTCATCACCTTCCTGCTGTATTTCGCGCCGACGCCGGGTGGCTCGGGGCTTGCAGAGCTCCTCTCCGCCGCGGTGATGTCGGTCTACGTTCCTCGTGAGCTGACGCCTTCGTACATCCTGCTCTGGTCGATTCTCGTGCGGTATCTCACGGTGGGCGTCGGCTCGGTCATTTTTTGGCGGTGGCTGAAGCTGGCGGAGGATCGCAACGGGATCGACTCCCAGGGAGGGCCGGGTGATTCAGTTGCCGTGGCTTCCGGCGGCCCTTAGGTTGTGGGCATTGGTGGGGTGAATCCAAGTCTATGTCATTCCTCGAAGTTGGCGGCCGGCGCCTGACGATTCCGCAGGGCGAGTCCTTCGTCGGCAGTGACGAGGCGGCTGCCGTGGTGCTCGCGGGTCAGGGGGTGCTCCACCGGCACGCCATCCTGCAAAGCTCGGGGGACGGTCAGGTCGTCGTCCGCCGGGCGGAGCCGCGCGCGGACATTCTCATCAATGGTGTCCGTCTCGGCGACCAGCCGACGCCGCTGCTGCATGGCGACAAGATGGAGATCGGCGGACAGGAGCTGTTGTTCGTCGACGAGCGGCGGAGCGGCAGCACGCAGTACATCCAGGCGGTGAATTCCGCCACGCTCGCGGGCGGGCGCGCGGCCGGCCCGCCACGCGCACCCACCGCCGCGACGGGTGGACGGCTCGTGAGCCTCACCGATGGCCGCGAGTACACCGTCGAGCGGTCACTCGTCATGGGGCGCGACGCCAGTTGCGAGGTCGTGATTACGAGCAAGGACGTCTCTCGCCGTCACGCGGAGATCGTGCAGACGCCGCAGGGATACGTCATCGCGGACAGCAGCACGAACGGGACGTTCGTCAACGGGCAGCGCGTGCACGGGCAGCTCGTGCTGTCGCGGGCGGATGTCATTCGGGCGGGTGAGCACGAGTTCCGGTTCTACGCGGATGCTCCCCCCGCCCCGCCGGCCGCGCCCGCCGCCGAGCCGAAGGCTACGGCACCGCCCGCGGCCCGCAGGCTTGCCAACACATTGTTCGGTGTCAAAGCCGCTCCCCCGGCTGCGCCCGCGGGTCGGCCTTCCGGTCCCACGCCGCCCCCCCCGCGCGCGGCGCCCCAACCGCCCGCCGCGCCGCCGCCGCCCGCGCCAGCACCACCGGCCGCCGCGAGGCCGCCCGCCCCGGCCGCGCCCTCCGGACGACCGAGCGGGCAGTCGGTGCTCGCGCATCTCGTGATCCGGAGCGGTGTGCTGAAGGGGCAACGACTTCCCGTCCGGACGACGCTCGCCAACATTGGGCGCGCCGACTACAACGATCTCATGCTGCCGGACGACAGTGTGTCGACCGTGCACGCGAAGTTGCAGCGGCGCGAGGGCATCTGGATGATCGTTGACCTCAACTCGACCAACGGAACGTTCGTCGACGGAGAGCGCGTGGCGGGCGACGCGGCGCTCGCGCCCGGCTCGCTCCTCCGCTTCGGAGAGGTGCGCGCCTTCTTCGAGCCTGACGACGCGGACGCGCCGGCCACCGGGGGGTCCACGAAGGTGATTCAGGCACTCCGCCTCCCGAATGACGGCCAGTAGCGTGCCGGCCCACGTCCGCTTCACCTGTGCCGGCCGCACGGACGTCGGTGTGGTGCGGTCGGGCAATGAGGACAACTACCTCATGATGCCCGATCGCGCGCTCTTCATCGTGGCGGATGGCATGGGCGGCCACGCCGCCGGCGAGGTCGCCAGTGAGATGGCGGTCCGGATCATCACGCAGCGGCTCGGAGAGGTGCGCGACCTCGACGAGGTCAATGCCACCGAACGGATCCGGCAGGCAATCCGGGAGGCCAACGCCTCGATTTTCGACCGCACGCTGACCGAGCATGACAAACGGGGCATGGGCACCACCGCGACGGCCTTGCAACTCATGGGACCGCGCTATCTCATCGGACAGGTGGGAGACAGCCGCGCCTACCTGCTGCGCGATGGACGCCTCGTCCAGCTGACCAAAGACCACTCGTACGTGCAGGAACAGGTCGATTCGGGCTACCTGTCGCCGGACGAAGCGCGGACCCATCCGTACAGCAATGTGATCACGCGCTGTGTGGGCGCCAACGAGGACGTGGTGCCGGACACCTACATCGGGACGATGCACCCCGGCGATCTTTTCCTGCTCGCGTCGGACGGGCTCACCGGCATGATCGACGATCCGCAGTTGCAGGAACTCCTGGAGTCGTCGCAGGACCCGCAGCAGATTTCCGATCTCCTCATTACCGAGGCGAACCGCCTCGGCGGTCTCGACAACATCACGGTGATCGTGGTCCGCGTGGACGCGCTGGAGGACGGCGCGGCCGGATGACCGCCGGTCCCAACGCGACCGCGCTTGGCGAGGTCGCGGCCCGACACCTCGGTCCCCTCCTGTACGCGCTCGAAGTGTGCGCGGTCTCCATGGAGCAGGCGGGGCGCGCGGACGATGCGCGCTACTATCGCGTGGTCGCAACCGCCCTGGCGGACGCCGGTGGGCAGCCGGAGCCCACCAGCACCCACGACCGCTCAGGCCCCGCCGACTAGAGGAGGCTCTTCGCCAAGGCGCGCGCGTATTTCGGCGCCCGAGCGCTCCACCAACGCCTGCACGCTCGCCGGGTCCACATGGGCCGGCTCCGCGACGTACACGCGCAGCCGCCGGGCCGAGGTATGGAGCTCGTCGGCGACCTGGTGGATGCTGAGGCGCGCCGGGGCGACCACGCCGCGCCGGGTGAGGACGGGCACCTCCCCGGTGAGCATCGCGGCCTTGCGCGGGAAATCGAGCAGGAGGCCGTCCACCGGGAGGCCATACTCGCGGGCAAGACGATCCTCGACCTGGGCGGTGAGGTGGGGATCGTCCGCGAGCCAGGCGCCCGCCCCCGCCGGGAGCTCGGAGGCGGGGATATCGACGGCCCGCTTGTAGAGCTGTCGTCGCCGCAGCCGGGTGGCGAGGGGGACTTCCCGCCGCGCGCGCACCGCCTCCATCAGCGCTTCGTCGGTGCTCCGGGCCACCCACGCCATCTCGAGAACGCCGTCGGCAATGGCGCCCCGCACGATGCGCTTGAACATGACCGTGGCGCTCCGGACGGCGTGGTGCCAATACACGTTGCG
>CAYWNR010000305.1:0-2357 GCA_964459705.1 uncultured Gemmatimonadaceae bacterium
GCAGCCTGCTGTACCCAGCCGTACTTTGGGTGGGGCGATTCAAATTCCTATTCTGATGCCCCGTCGCGGGTGTCTCTGGCACGGCTCGGCAGCCGGTGCCGATTCGAAGCTGGGGCTTCGCACGTTTCCTGCCTGTGTGAGCGAGGCGCATGCAGAATGCACTCTGACCGTGGGCATTCGGCCCGCATCGGCAAGACGATGTCGGATGTCCTTGGCCGCGTGACTGCGATCCGTGGAGCTTGCCATGAGTCGATCCCGACTCCTCGCGCTGCTGTTGGCCACAAGACCGCTCGGGGCACAGGCGGCACCCTCTTCGATCGCCGCAGAAGCGCGCCCGGCCGTCGTGCGTATCGGTGCATTCTCGGAGTTCCGGACGGTACGACTGGAGGAACCGATCAGGCCCGAGTCACGTATCGATACCTGCTTCGGGACAAGCTGTTACTTTGGATCGTGTTCTATAAAGACGCAGGCTCGGTCAATAGAGTGTGCGCTGTCACACCAGAAGCCCTTTCGAACGGGCATTGCGACGTGCTCGATCAAGCGGTGACCGACGCCTTCCGCTCCACACGGAAGCCTTCGCCCTAGAACTGGAGGTCGCCGCGTCCCCCCCCGTAGTCGAGCACGTGCACGACGTTCCGCTCACAGTCTCGCCCCGCCGCCGCATCAACGCGGACCCACCCTTGCTGCGTGTCGCGCGGCGCGTCCGCTGCCACACGCGCCGCTCCTCAGCCGTCAGCTGCTCCACCCGCCGGTGCTCCACCGGGTGCGCGATCGCCGCCCGAATCCCCACATGCTGCAACACGGCGAGTTTCGGGAGATCGAAGTACCCCCCCGTCCGCCACGAGCGTCTCGGCCCGCGCCTGGTCCGGCGCCACGCCCCGCGCCGCGTTCATCTGTTGCCCGACCTCCAACACCCGCGCCCGCTTCGAAGGGGCATCGCGGCATGCGGCCGCGGCAGGGACCAACCGTACCAACGCAGCGCGCGGCGAATTATCGCAGCGCACAGAAACCGCAGGCACGGCAACGAGATCGTTCGGGCGTATACTCGTGCCCATCGGATCATCGGTACCGGGGCAGCGACCCCTGTTGGACCGAGCGGAACACGAGCGGTGGTGCTGGGCGGCGGCCGACGCGCGGCGAGGGACTGAGGTGCGAGGGACGACCGCGTTGCACAACTGGGCGTGCTTCCTCACGGCGCAGGCGGGGAAACTCGCCGTCAACGGGCTGCTGCACGGGACCGGAGCCGGAGCATGGGGCCATGACCTGGTGGCGCTCGGCGACGCGATGTGTCGGGGGTGACGGGGCTTGCGCTCCCTGGAGGACGTGGACGCGGCGCCGGGCCGGCTCTCTCGTCATTGCATCCTGCCGCGCTACTCCGATGCGCGTCCGGGCTCCGTACCCCTCGCGCGTTGCAGCGCGGACGACGTCTCCGAAGCGCTGTCGGATGCGGACCGCGTGCTGGCTTGGCCCGATGGCCTATGGGCCTCCTCGATGCCGAAGACGGGCGCTCGGGCGGAGGAGACGACTGTGGCGCTTGAGCGCGTCCTCGAGGGGCGCCGGGCGGCGAGCAACGGGCTCGTGGCCAAGGCTCGTCGCTACGTAGAGGATCTGGCCCGCCGCATCCCGCTGCGAACCGCCGTGGTGATCGGGTCGCCGGCGCGAGGGGACTTCAATCGGTGGAGCGACGTGGACCTGCTCGTCGTCAGCGACGAGCGTCCAGAGCGGGTGCTCGACCAACTCACGCTGCTGGAGCCTCGCGCCCCGGGGCATCCAACCCATCCCATGGACTGGGGAGGAATGGCGTCGTCCGGTTGGCCGCGCCACTCCGATCGCCGTCGAGGCCGCTTGAGCCGGCATCTGGCTGCTCGGGTTGCCTTCCGCTCTGGAGACCTGAGCGGTCGGGCGCCGCTCCCTCACGGGGCGTCCGACGCGGCTTGCCTGGCCGGTGCCCAGGCTGGCGCGCACTTGTTTGTAGTCATCTTCGCTACCGCGGAGTGCATCCCATGCCGAAGCCACCCGTGACGTACCGCGACCTCCGCAACACGCCCGGCCTGGTGTTCGAGCGGCTGGCCGAGGAGCCCTTGCCCTTCCCGGGGTGGTGGGAGCGATGAGAGGGTGGCAACGCCCGACGTGGTGGCGACTCGTGATCGTGACTCCGTTGCTGCTGAGCGGCGTAGTGAGTTGTGGAGAGGTAGCGGAGTCTTCCATCAACGAGAGGCCGGTCGCTAACGCCGGCCCGGCACAGTCCGTAGACCAGGGCGCGACGGTGCAACTTGACGGGACCGGCTCGAGCGATCCCGATGGCGATCCGCTGACCTACGCGTGGATGCTGGTTGCCGCGCCAAACGGCAGCGCGG
>CAYWNR010000305.1:2457-4995 GCA_964459705.1 uncultured Gemmatimonadaceae bacterium
ACTTGACGGGACCGGCTCGAGCGATCCCGATGGCGATCCGCTGACCTACGCGTGGTCGCTAGTCGCCGTGCCGAACGGAAGCGCGGCGGCATTGAGTGACGCCTCAGCCTCGCAGCCGACGTTCGTCGCGGATGTCGAGGGCACGTATCAGGCCCGGCTCGTCGTGAACGACGGCATGCTGGACAGCCCTCCAGATACGACGGCAGTGACGGCAACCCCGGTCAACCGTGCGCCGGTGGCGGACGCGGGGCCGGATCAGTCGGTGGATCCTGGGGCGACCGTCCAGCTCGACGGGAGGGGTTCGAGTGATCCCGACGGCGATCCACTGACCTACGCGTGGTCGCTGGTGGCCGTGCCGAATGGCAGCGCCGCCGCACTGAGCAACGCGGCGGCAGTCCAGCCCACCTTCGTGGCGGACATCGAGGGAACGTACCGAGCCCAGCTCGTCGTGAACGACGGGACGCTGGACAGTCCGCCCGACACGGTGACGGTCACGGCAACGCCGGTCAACCGTGCGCCGGTGGCGGACGCGGGGCCCGATCAGTCGGTGGACCAGGGCGCGACGGTGCAACTTGACGGGACCGGCTCGAGCGATCCCGATGGCGATCCGCTGACCTACGCGTGGTCGCTAGTCGCCGTGCCGAACGGAAGCGCGGCGGCATTGAGTGACGCCTCAGCCTCGCAGCCGACGTTCGTCGCGGATGTCGAGGGCACGTATCAGGCCCGGCTCGTCGTGAACGACGGCATGCTGGACAGCCCTCCCGACACGGCTATGGTCACCCTCGGCGTCGTCACCTTCGCCGACTCCGATTTGGAAGCCGCGGTTCGTGCCGCGCTGGGAAACCCTTCCGGACCGATTCTGCAGAGCGAGCTCTCGCAGCTCATGTCGCTCTACGTGTCCTTCGTCTCGGTCTCGTCGCTATCGGGACTCGAGTACGCAACGGCGCTCGTCAGGCTCTCGCTTCTTGCCTGTCAAGTGTCCGACCTCACGCCGCTCGCGAGCCTGACCAACCTCGACTCGCTGACGGCGAGCAACGACCCAATCTCGGATCTCTCGCCGCTGGCGAATCTCACCGAGCTCACACTCCTCGACCTCACCAACGACTTGATTTCCGACATCTCGCCGCTCGCCGGTCTCACCCAACTCACCCTTCTTGGCCTTGGCCACAACAGCCTGTCGGACATATCCGCTCTGGCCAACATGACCGAGCTCACGGGACTTGCACTGGACGACAACGCCATTGTGGACATTGCGCCGCTCGCGAATCTGACGGAGTTGACGCATCTGGAGCTCTACAACAACCAGATCACCAGCGTGTCGTCGCTCGCGAACCTCACCAAGCTCACCTGGCTCGAGATCTACAACAACGCGATCTCGGACGTGACGCCTCTGGGGAGCCTCACCCAACTGACGTACCTCGACCTCCACAGCAACTCGGTATCGAGCGTGGCCGCGTTGGGCAATCTCACGCAGCTGAACCAGCTCGACCTAGACGCCAACTCCATCGCGGACATCTCGCCTCTTGCGAGCCTCACACAGCTCATCCAATTGAAGCTCAACAGTAACAACGTGTCCGACATCTCCGCCGTATCCGCCATGAATCAGGTCACGGCGCTTCGCCTCAACAACAATGCCATCTCCGACCTCACCCCGCTGGCGAGCCTCACGCAACTAGCGCTCCTCTATCTCAATGACAACTCGATCACAGACGCCTCCCCGCTTGGGAACCTGACGGGACTCCAGTACCTTCTGCTCGACAGGAACAGCATCTCGGATCTTTCAGCACTCGCCGGGCTAAGTCAGCTGTACTACCTGAGTCTCACCGGCAACGCGGTCGCCGACGTCGCGCCCCTGCTGAACCTCCCCCAATTGCAGTTCGTCTATCTCGCTGGAAACCCACTTAGCCAACAGGCGCTCTGCGGCGACATACCGACCCTTCAGTCCCAGGGCGTCACCGTTGTGTTCGATGGCTCTTGCGGCGGGTGATGACGATCGCCTAGTCCCGGAACCAAAGCGTACCGCCGCGTACGGGCGTGCCGGACGGCATCTACCGGCCGCGCCGCCCGCGGGCGTCCCCGCTCTATCGGCTCCTCGCCGACCACTTCCAGGCCTTCGCGACGGTCTACGACGAGCAGTTCGCCCACCGCTGGGGCCCCTGGCGGCGCGTCATCCCGGACGTGGTCGAGAAATTCCTGGCCTGTGGGATCCTGGAGCACGGCTTCGCCCGCGTGCGCTGTGGCGGCTGCCGCCACGAGTACCTGCTCGCCTTCTCCTGCAAGTGCCGCTACTTCTGTCCCAGCTGCCACGCCAAGCGCCTGGCCGTCTGGAGTCTCTGGCTCGAGGAGACCCTGCTCGCGCCCGTGCCGCACCGCCAGGTGGTGCTCACGGTGCCCAAGCGGCTCCGCCCCTATTTCCTCTACCGCCGCGCCCTGCTCGGCGACCTCGCGCGCGTCGCGGCCCGCACTCTCACGGCGTTCATCCGGGCGACCACCGGGGAGCGCGCGCTCTCGGTCGGCATCGCCGCCTCGATCCAGACC
>CAYWNR010000306.1:0-4955 GCA_964459705.1 uncultured Gemmatimonadaceae bacterium
TGGTCACCAACAACCTCTACGGCGACATCCTGTCCGACCTTGGCGCGGGCCTCGTTGGAGGACTCGGCCTCGCGGCCAGCGCCAACCTGCATCCCGGTCGCCCCGGGTTGTTCGAGCCGGTGCATGGATCGGCGCCGGCCATCGCCGGCAGAGGCATCGCGAACCCGATGGCGGCGTGTCTCACCGGTGCCTTGATGTTCGACCAGCTCGGCCTGCCCCGTGCCGCGGCAGCGCTCGAACGGGCGGTGATCCAGACGCTCGCCGCCGGCGTCCGCACGCCGGACCTGGGCGGAACGGCGAGCACGTCGGACGTCGCCGAGGCCGTGATGGAGGCGGTCGGGTAGAACGTTCAATCACCAACAAGGAATGACGAATCACGACGGGACCTTCGACATTCCGTGTTCCTTGTTGGTCATTGGATGTTCGGTGGGCATTCGCTCCGCCATTCTGCGATATTCCCTATCCGGCAACCGGGAATGCCATGAAGACCCAGGGCAAGCATCAGGACATCGTTTTCCTCTCCGGCGTCCGCACCGGGTTCGGCAAGTTCGGTGGCAGCCTCAAGGACCTCTCCGCCACGCAGCTTGGCGCGATCGCGGCCCGGCACGCCCTCGAGCGATCGGGGATCGAGGCCGCGGACATCGATCACGTCGTGTTCGGGAATGCACTTCAGACTTCCGCCGACGCCATCTACCTCGCCCGCCACGTGGGCCTCCAGGCGGGCGTGGCAGTCGAGGTGCCCGCCCTGACGGTCAACCGCCTCTGCGGTTCCGGATTCGACGCCGTCATCCAGGGCGCCCAGCAGATCCTGCTCGACGAATCCCAGGCGGTGTTGTGCGGTGGTACGGAGTCCATGAGCCAGGCGCCGCACGTGATCCGCGGAGCGCGCTGGGGTCTCCGTTTCGGGCCCGCGGCGTCCCTCGAAGACGCGTTGTGGGAATCCCTGAGCGATCCGCAGTGCGGGCTGTCGATGGCAGAGACGGCAGAGAATCTCGCGGACAAATACAAACTGACTCGACGCGAGGTGGATGAGTACGCGCTGCTGTCGCAGCAGCGGGCAAAGCGGGCCTGGGACGAAGGCGTGTTCGCGCCCGAGGTAATCCCGGTCCCTGTGAAGAACCCGAAGACCCGGCAGGTCGAAGACTGGGCGGCCGACGAACACATGCGGCCGGAGACGACGATCGAGGGGCTCACGAAGCTGCCGCCCTACTTCAAGAAGGACGGGTTCGTGACGGCCGGGAACGCGTCCGGCATTTGTGATGGGGCCGCCGCCGCGGTGGTGGCCGGCGAGGCGTTCGCGGCGCACCGCAACCTCGCACCGCTGGGCCGCTTGGTGGCCTGGGCGGTGGCGGGGGTCGAGCCCAAGTACATGGGCATCGGCCCCGCGCCGGCCGCCCGAAAGGCGCTTGCCAAGGCCGGCATGAAACTCGACGCCATGGACCTCGTCGAGGTGAACGAGGCCTTCAGCCCGCAGTACGTGGCGGTCGAGAAGGACTTGGCCCTGGACCGGGCGCGCACCAACGTCCATGGTGGCGCCATCGCCATCGGGCATCCGCTGGCGGCGAGCGGCGCACGCATCACGATCCACCTGCTGCACGCGCTGAAGCGGATGGGAAGGAAGTACGGGTTGGGATCCGCGTGCATCGGGGGAGGACAGGGTGCGGCGGTGATTGTGGAGGTCTTCTGAGGTCTTCTAGGAAGGCGGTATGGGCGGTATGGAAATCCTGGTAGCGGTTCTGGCCGGCGCGGTCGCGTACACGTTCGCGAGCCTTCGCATTCTCAAGCAGTACGAGCGCGGCGTCTCGTTCCTGCTGGGGAAATACTGGGGCACGAAAGGCCCCGGCTTGGTGTTCGTGCCCGCGGGCTTCGCGCACTTGAAGCGGGTCTCCCTGCGGATCGTCGCGATGGACGTGCCCCCACAGGACGTGATCACCCGGGACAACGTCTCGATCAAGGTGAACGCCGTGCTCTACATGCGGGTCAAGAACCCGGAAATGGCCATCATCGAGATCGAAGACTACCTCTACGCCACGAGCCAGCTGGCCCAAACGACGCTCCGGAGCGTGCTCGGCGAGGCCGAGCTGGATGAGCTGCTGGCGGATCGCGAGAAGATCAACGCCATCCTCCAGAAGATCGTCGAGGAGCGCACCGACAGGTGGGGCGTGGAGGTGTCCGCGGTCGAGGTGAAGGACGTGGACCTGCCGGTGGAAATGAAACGCGCGATGGCCCGGCAGGCCGAAGCCGAGCGCGAGCGGCGCGCCAAGGTGATCGCCGCGGAAGGCGAGTACCAGGCAGCGGGCAAGCTCTCGATGGCGGCCGCCGTGATTTCGGAGCATCCCGGGGCCCTGCAGCTCCGCTACCTCCAGACGCTGGTCGAGATCGCCTCCGAGAACAACTCGACGACGGTGTTCCCCATCCCAATCGACTTGCTGACGCCGTTCATGGAGGCGGCGAGGCGCGGGTCGGCGGCGGCCCCGGCGATCCCGGACACGGCGGGCGCGGCGGGCGTGAAGGGTCTACCGGAGCGGACCGGCGCTCCGCTTCCCGATCCGGCGCGCGAGCGAGAGCGCTCCTGATCTTCCCATGAGTGACACCGTCCCCGCCGGCCAGCGGATCGAGCGCGCCGCGCTGGAACGCGTGATTCTCCGCGCGGCCCAGCTCCAGGCCGGGTCGCGTGACCTCGACGAAGGCCTGACCGAAGCCGACCTGCTCCAGCTCGGCGCCGAGGTGGGGATTCCCGCGCCGTACCTCCGGCAGGCGCTGATGGAAGAGCGGATGCGCGCCACCCTGCCGACGGAGCGCTCGGTGGCGGCGTGGCTCGGCGGTCCGCGGTTCGCCGCCGCGGACCGCACAGTGCCGGGAGCGGCGGATGACGTCGGCGAGGCCCTCGAGTACTGGATGGCCGAAGGCGAGCTTCTCATCGTGAAGCGCCGGTTTGCGGACCAGACCACGTGGGAACCGCGTCGGGGAACGATGGCGACCCTGAAACGCTCGTTCCGCATGGGCGGGCGCGACTACGTCCTCGCCCGGGCGCGGGAGGTGGCGGCGCAGGTGTCAGCCATCTCCGAGAACCGCGTCTATGTCCGCCTCGCGGCCGACGTGGGGAACTCCCGGCGGGAGCGGTTGGGGGGCGCCACCGCACTGGTGGCGCTGGGCGGGGCCAGCACCGGCGTGATGTTCCTGCTGGGGTTCGCGCTCCCAGTCGCGGCCCTGGCCGTGCCGGTGGCCGGGATCGGCGCCGTCATGGTGGCGCGGGGCCACCTCCGCGAGGTGGAACGCGTACAGGTGGCGCTCGAACAGATCCTGGATCGTCTGGAACACGGCGAGATCAAAGTGCCAACCCCCAAGGCCCGCGGGAGCGGGCTCCCGGCCCTCGATCGGATTGCGGACGAAATCCGCCGCTCCCTTCGCCCCTGACCCGCGCAACCGCGAACTCCGTATTGGATACGAGTGCCATGACTGAAATCGAAACTGTCGGCGTTCTGGGCTGCGGACTCATGGGCAGCGGCATCGCCCAGGTCAGCGCGGCCGCCGGCTACCGCACGATCGTGCGCGAGGTATCGGACGCCCTGCTCGCCAACGGGCGCAAGAAGATCGACGGCTCGCTCGGGAAGGCGGTGGACCGAGGCAAGCTCACGCCGGAGGATCGCCATGCCACGCTCGGACGGCTCACGTTCACGACCAGGCTGGCGGACGTCGCGGGCTGCGACATCGTGATCGAAGCGGTGACGGAAGACCTCGACGTGAAGAACGACCTGTGGCGGGAGCTGGACGGCTCGTGCGCCCCGCACGCCATCTTTGCCTCGAACACGTCCAGCCTCACCATTGCCGAAATGGCGGCCGCCACCGAACGGGCGGACCGGTTCGTCGGGTTGCATTTCTTCAATCCGGTCCCGATCATGAAACTCGTCGAGGTCGTGCGAACGGTGACGACGTCCCGCGCGACGTTCGAGCGGGCCATGGCGTTCGCGCGGCGTCTCGGCAAGGACCCGATTGCGGCCAAAGACAACTCCGGCTTCATCGTCAATCTGTTGCTCGTCCCCTATCTGCTGGACGCCGTCCGGGCGCTCGAGCACGGGGTCGGGTCCGTGGCGGACATCGACAAGGGGATGGTGCTGGGAACGGGTTACCCGATGGGGCCGTTCACCCTGCTCGATTTCGTGGGTCTCGATACCACCTACAAGATCGCCGAGATCATGTTTGGAGAGTATCGTGAAGCTCGGTACGCCCCTCCCCCGCTCCTCAAGCGCATGGTGCTGGCGGGGATGCTGGGGAAGAAATCGGGCAAGGGGTTTTACGATTATGCTTCGACGCCCCTGGCCGTGACGGACCTCGGCTTGTAGGGGCATAGGTTGACGCGGGCCCCTCCGGCCCACAGCGTTCTTGGGAGTTGGGTATTCCAGTGGACTCGCCGTTCCCCATTGACTGGAGGTTTTCAGATATGCGCAGTGCAACGCTTGCCGCCGTGGCCGGTGCCGCCCTCTTGGTGGGTGCCTGCGCCGCCGGTGGCATTCGGCCATCCTACGCGCCGCTCCCCGACGCTCGGGTGGACACGATCAATGCCGCGCCGGCCGCCGTGATCCAGGAACTGGTCACGCAGCTCAACTCCGAGCAGATGCGCCCGCAGTGGAGCAGCCCGACCGAGGGCTACCTCGAAACGCAGTGGTTCAACATCATGACCCAGGAGAGCGGGAAGATGGATCGCGCGAACGCGGACCGGATAGTCCGCCTCCGTTTCTGGGCCGACCCCGTCGGGGAGGGCAAGACCCAGCTCACGTCCGAGGCGGTCTTCCTGGCGGATCCGGATGTCTCGCATGCGGAGCGCGACCGTGAGGCCCAGGTTCCCCCCGCACACGCGGGTGACCGGCTACGGATACGTGCCATCGACGCTCTTGTCGAGAGATTCGGGAAGTGAAGCTGCTCGTCGTCGGGGCGGCGGTCGTGCTCGCCGCGTG
>CAYWNR010000307.1:0-4913 GCA_964459705.1 uncultured Gemmatimonadaceae bacterium
AAGATGTCGATGTTGTCCCACCCCTCCTTGTTGTCGCCGCGCGGCGGGTAGTAGTTGATCCGCACCTTGTGGTAGATCTTGCCGTAGAGCTCCGGGTAGATCTGCGGCTGCAAGATGTGCTCGAGCACGCCGAGCTTGGATTCCTCCTTCGTCTTGAACGACTCCGGATCGTCCAACACCTCGCCGTCGCGGTTGCCGAGGATGTTCGTGGAGTACCAGCCCGCCAGACCGAGCATGCGTGCCTTGAGCATCGGGGAGAGCACGGTCTTCACCATGGTCTGTCCCGTCTTGAAGTCCTTGCCGGAAATGGCAACGCCACGCTGTTGCGCCAACTCCTGCAAGGCCAGCGTGTCGACGGCCAAGTTCGGCGCCCCGTTCGCGAAGGGCACCCCCTCCATGAGCGCGGCCCAGGCGTAGAGCATGGACGGCGCAATGGCCGGGTCGTTGGCCTCCATGGCTCGCTCGAAGGCCGCCAGGTTCTGATGCGCCGGGCCGGGTTGGATGAAGATCTCCGTCGAGGCGCACCACACGATCACCAACCGGTTGCACCCGTGCTGGTCCTTGAACGCGCGAATGTCCGCCCGCAGCTGTTCGGCCAGGTCACGCTTGGTCTTGCCATGCTTCACGTTGGTGCCCTGGAGCCGCTTGACGTATTGCTGGTCGAAGACGGCCGGCATGGGCGTGATGCCCTTCAGAAAGTCGGCGATGGGCTCGATGTGGCGCCCCTCGAGCACGCCGGCGACCGTCGCCGACTTGTACCCGTCGTCGGGAATGGGATCCCAGGCACCGAAGACCAGGTCGTCCAGCTTGGCGAGCGGGACGAACTCACGGATCCTGGGGGCCCGACCATCCGTCCGCTTGCCGAGTCGGACGGTTCCCAACTCCGCAAGCGATCCAATGGGAGTGGCACCGCGCCGCCGTACGTTCTCGATTCCCGCGATGTATGTCGTGGCGACCGCTCCGAGACCCACGAGGAGCACGCCGAGCTTGCCTTCGGCCGGGGCGACGCCCCGGGCTTCCTTCTCCGTCTCCGTCACTTCCGGTTCCTTTCGTTGGAGACCTCACCCACGCCCGGCGCGAGCTGTCGGGCCTGCGTCTTCCGAACGGGGCGCGCCGCCGCCGCCTCGGACGTCACCCGTGTGGCCGAATAGACGTGCGCGATGCGCTGGACCACCGTGATGGCGGCAGCCACCGCCAACAACGCCACGATCCCAAACAACACCCATCCATCCGGCCCGGCCCCGATGAACAGACTCGGCACGCCCAAGCCCACAATCCGCTCGGCGCGCTGGGCCATGCCGACTTTGCAGTCGAGCCCGAGCCCCTCCGCGCGCGCGCGCGCGTACGACACAATGAGCCCGGCCGACAGCGCCGTCAGCGACACCATCAGCCCCGACACGGCGATCCCCGGCGCGACCGGACCGCGGACGAAGAAGAGCGCGATGCCGCCGAAGAGCGCGGCCTCTCCCACCCGGTCCAACGTCGAATCGTAGAACGCGCCGAATGGGGTCTCCTGTCCACCGCCCCGCGCCACGCGTCCGTCCAGCATATCCCCGATGCCACTGAGCAGGAGCAAGGCGCCACCGACGCGCACAAAGCCCAGCCCAAAGGCCAGGCCGGACCCGAGCAACACCACGGTCCCGACGGTCGTAATCAGGTTCGGCGAAACGCCCGCCCGGATCAGACCGCGAATGGCGGGCTCGAGCGCGCGCTCCACGACGTGGCGGATGGGAGCAGGGATGAGGCTCATGCCAGACCGTTGTGAAACACGTAAAGGTAATCGCGACAATCAGCTACGGCAATTCAGCGTACAGAAGATGCGGCCGTCGCCAGGCGCGGAATCGCTCGATCGGCGCCGACCAGGAGGCGACGATCTCGGACGGGTTCTCCCCCTCCCTAAGCAAACCCCACAGATCCACGCCGGCCAGTTCTCCCATCCTCCGCTCCTTCACCCGCAGCGAGTCGGGATACCTGGCCCGGAGAGCGGCGAGGACGCGTACGGCAAGCCGCACGGGATCGTAGCGTGCGCGATCCGTGACTTGGAAACGCACGGCCGGGAGCGCCTGTCCGGGGTACTTCCCGTCCGGCGGATCGACCGGCGTGATGGTGGTATCCCGGGCGCGCACCCCGGGTTCGTCCCCCAGGCGTCTTGCGAGGCTCGGGGCATCGAGCCACGGCGCCGCCAGGACCTGAAACGCGATCGGCGTGCCACGCCCCACGGAGACGGCCGTGGCCTCGAACAGAACCAACCCCGGATAGTGCGCCGCGCTCTCGAGACTCGGCATGCTCGGAGATGGCGCGATCCACGGCAGGCGCGTGTCAGCGAACCACATGTCGCGGCGCCACCCCCGCATCGGAATCACCGTGAGCGTGCCGTCGATGGCGAGCGCGTCGTGCCCGAGTCGCACGAGCTCTCCCAGGGTCATGCCGTGACGCTGTGGGACGGGTAGCATTCCATTGAACGACGCGAACGCCGTGTCGCGCACGGGCCCCTGCACGAGCGTCCCGCCGATCGGGTTGGGTCGATCGAGCACGACCACCGGCACCCCCGCACGCCCGGCGGCCGCGAGCGCCAGCAGCGCGGTCGACAGGTAGGTGTACGGCCGAGCACCGACGTCTTGGAGGTCCACGACGAGCACGTCCACCAGCGCCAGCATCTCGGACGTCGGGGCGCGTTGCGCGCCGTAAAGGCTGTAGATCGGGACGCCGGTGGCGGAATCGATGGTGCTGCCGATATTCTCCACGTCGAGCAGGCCCCGGTAGCCGTGCTCCGGGCTGAAGATCGCGGTGATCGTTATCCCGGCATCGCGCAGGCGTGTTTCATCGTCGACGCCGTCGGCGTCGACCCCGGCCCGATTGGTGAGCAGGCCCACGCGTCGCCCGCGCACCAGGTGGACGGAATCGGTCAGGAGAACGTCGATGCCGGGCCGCACCGGCGCGGGCGCCGTCGCGGCACAGGCCGTCACCAGGACGCCGAGCATCAGAGGAGAGAGTCCGTCGTGCAACTGCGTGCCATCCCGTTCGTGTTGCTGGTCGTCGCCGCCTGCGCGCGCGCTCAACCCGAGCCGCCGGCGCCCGTCCCGGACCCCTACGCCGTGCTGCCCACCGAGGTCACCGTCACCCGAGCCGCGTCAAAGGTAACGATCGACTCCGTTCTCGGAACGCTCACGCTCCGACAGAAGATCGGCCAGCTCGTGTTCCCGTGGCTCCTCGGCGACTACGCCGCTCTCGATGGCGAGACGCTCGACTCGCTGCATGACGCGATCGATTCGCTCGGCATCGGCGGCATTATCGTCTCGATTGGATCCCCGCTCGACGTTGCCGCCAAGCTGAACGGGTTGCAGCGACGGTCCCGGCTCCCGTTGCTCATCGCCGCGGACCTCGAGTACGGGGCGGGCATGCGGTTGCAGGGCGCCACGGCGTTTCCCATGCCGATGGCCATCGGCGCGACGGGCCGCGAGCTGGATGCCTACGAGGTCGGTCGGATCACCGCGATCGAAGCCAAAGCCGTGGGCATTCAGATCACCTTCTCGCCCGTCGCGGACGTCAACAACAACCCCTTGAATCCGATCATCAACACGCGCTCGTTCGGCGAGGACCCTCGCGCCGTGGCTCGCCTCGCCGCGGCGTACGTGCGGGGCGCGCAGGAAAACGGCCTCTTCACGGTGGCAAAGCACTTCCCCGGCCACGGCGATGTAAGCACCGACTCGCATATCGCCGTTCCCGTTGCGCCGGGCTGTTGGGACCGGCTGGACACGCTGGAGATGGTGCCCTTCCGCGCGGTGATTGCCGCGGGGGTAACCGGCATCATGACCGCCCACGTAGCGCTTCCCTGTCTCACGCCCACGGACACCGTCCCGGCGACCCTGTCGCGCGAGGCCACCGAAGGCCTGCTCAGGGACTCGCTGGGTTTCCGGGGACTGATCGTCACGGACGCGCTCGTGATGGGCGCGATCGTGGCGCGGTTCGGCCCCGGAGAGAGCGCCGTGCGGGCGTTGCTCGCGGGCTCCGACCTCGTGTTGATGCCCGCGGACCTTCACGCCGCGGTCGACGCCATAGAGACGGCCGTGACGACCGGTCGGATCTCCATGGCCCGACTGGACCAATCGGTCCGGCGGATTCTCGACTTGAAGCGGACCGCGGGGTTGTTCGCGCGACGGGTCGTATCGCTGGACAGCGTACCCGTCGTGGTCGGGTGCCGCGAGTTCCAAGCCGTCGCCGACGACATCGCCCGGCGCTCGCTGACCCTCGTGCAGCGCGGTCCGTTGGACGCCTTCCGGACCACTCGCGGCCGAACGGCGGTGATCACCTACGCGGAGGAAACCAACCTCGACATCGGCAACGAGCTGATCCGGCGACTGCGCCGGGCGGGCGAGAGCGTCACCACGTTCCGGCTCTACCCCGCGTCCGGCACCCTGTCCTATGACTCGGCACGCACCGTCCTCGGGACGGCCACGCAGGTCGTGTTCGCTTCCAGCGTGCGGCCGATCGCGTGGCGCGGGCACGTCGCCCTGCCGGATTCGTTGGCCGCGCTGATCGCCACCACCGCCGGCACGCAATCGACGATGCTGGTCTCCTTCGGCAGCCCCTACCTGCTCAGTCAACTGCCGGGATTCGCGGGCGGGTTCCTCATTGCGTGGAGCGCCACGCTCGCCACGGAGCGGGCGGTGGCGGACGCCCTCACCGGGGCTTCCGCCGTCACGGGGCACCTGCCGATCACGCTGGATGCCGCGCACCCGCGGGGGAGCGGGATCACTGTGGGCGGTTAGGCGGTCAGGCGGTCAGCAGCTTCGGGACCTTGCAGCGGCGAGCCTGAATCCGCCAGCTGTTCCCGCTAGCCGCCTGACCGCCTGACCGCCTAACCGCCTATCGTTGACACTCGGTCTGGGCGCTCCTATCATCCGGGTAGGAGG
>CAYWNR010000308.1:0-4879 GCA_964459705.1 uncultured Gemmatimonadaceae bacterium
GGACCACGAGATCTGCCCACCGCCGATCCAATACACCTCGCGACCCCATGGATCGGCGGTGCGGAGGATCGATCCGGCGAACACCCGATTTCCCAACGTGGTCACCCGGATGCCCCGGATCTCGTCGCCGGCAATTGGCGGCAGGTTGATGTTCAGCAGCGTGTCCGCTGGGAAGTCCTGGACCGCAATGATGTGTCGGACGAGGCGTTCCAGCCACGGACGGTGCGAGTTGAGCAACTCGATTTCCGACCCGGCGAAGGAGATGGCGATACCCGGAATCCCGACGGCAAGTCCCTCCATCGCCGCGGCGACGGTGCCCGAATACAGGACGTCCTCACCCATGTTCGGGCCGTGGTTGATCCCCGAGAACACGAGATCGGGCTTCGAGCTGAGGAGGGCGCCCAACGCCAGCAGCACGCAGTCGGTGGGCGTCCCATCGACTTGATAGCTCCCGTCGCTCCGCCGGACGGGTCGCAGCGGACGCTGCAGCGTGAGCGAATGACTCGCCCCGCTCTGCTCGCGATCCGGCGCGACGACCGTGACGTCGCCGACCGCGCGGCAAACGTCCGCCAGGACGCCGATTCCCACCGCGAGGATTCCGTCGTCGTTGCTAATCAGTAGCCGCAAGGGGCTTCGTTTCGTCGAGCACGTCGAGGACGCTGCGCAGCTCCGCCCGGAGATTCTGGACGGTTTCGTGCTGGAGGGCCACCCGGGCTTCCGTCTTGAGTTGCCCCGTCCGGCGGTATTCGTCGATCCGCTGCCGGGCGCCCTCGATCGTGTACTTCTCCGTGTAGAGGAGGTGTTTGACGAGCATGATCAGCTCGATCTCCCGTCGTTGGTACACACGGTTCCCCGACCGGTTCTTGGCGGGATTGAGGAACCGGAACTGACTCTCCCAGTAGCGGAGAACGTGGGGCTTGAGGTCCGTCATCTGGCACACGTCGCCGATGGCGAAGAACTCCTGTAAGGGGCGCGATACGGTCACCGCCACTGCTCCGCTTTCAGGGTCCGTTCCATGAGGTCCTGGATAGCTTGCTGCGGCGGCTTGTCCTCAAATAGGACCCGCGTCACTTCTCGGGCAATCGGCAGTTCCACGCCGTGCCGGTTGCCGAGGTCGACGGCGGTTCGGGCCGTCTGGACGCCCTCCGCCACCGTGCGCCGTTCGGCGAGGATATCCTGGAGCTTCCGCCCTCGCGCAAGCTCGACGCCGAGGGACCGGTTGCGGCTCAGGGAGCCGGTCGCCGTGAGCACGAGGTCGCCCATTCCGGCAAGGCCCGCGAACGTGAGGGCGTCCGCCCCCATCGTGGCCCCCAGGCGACTGATCTCCGCAAGCCCCCGCGTGATCAACGCGGCTTGGGTATTGGAGCCGAGACCGAGCCCCGTGAGAATGCCGGCCGCGAGGGCGATCACGTTCTTGAGGGCGCCGCCCAGCTGCACACCCACCACATCCTGCGAGGTGTACACGCGGAACCGTGAATTCGAGAACAGTTGCTGGGTCGCCTCGGCCGCGTCGGCGTTCGCGGAGGCGGCGACCAGCGCCGTCGGGTGTTGGTCGTACACTTCGCGCGCGAAGCTCGGTCCGGACAGCGCCGTGACGGAGCAGTCCGGGAGTTCCTCCCCCAATACTTCAGACAACAGGTCGTCCGTTCCGGGCTCGAGACCTTTCGAAACGCTCACGACGAGCGGTGCGCGTGGTCCCAGTCCCGACTTGATGGCTCGGGCCAGCCCGCGCACGGCGTGCGACGGCATCGCGGACACGACCAACTCGGCCGCCGAAAGCGCCGCCTCGAGCTCGCTGGTCGCGCGGACTCCCGGATCGAGCGGACACTCGGGGAGGAACAGCGCGTTGACGTGCCGCTCCTCAACCGACGCCACCACCTCGGGCTCGCGAGCCCACAGCGTGACGGCGTGACCATTCCCGGCCAACAGGTTGGCGAGCGTGGTCCCCCAGCTCCCGGCTCCGATCACGGCGACATGCACGCTACAACTCCGCTCGCCGGCCGAACCGGTTCTCGGTCCCCGCGAGCAACCGACCGATGTTCGCCCGGTGCGTAAACACGATGAAGACCGCCAGGGCCGCCCCAACCGGAACGACGTACGGATTCGTGGTGCCGGCGATGGCGGCGCCAATCGGGAACACGACGGCGCCAACCATGGAGGCGAGCGAGACATATCCCGTCGCCTTCAGGATCACCACCCAGGCCAGGAAGCTCGCGAGGAGCGGAATGGGGGCCAAGGCGAGCACGACCCCTGCCGCGGTCGCGACGCCCTTGCCACCCCGGAACCTCACGAACACCGAGAAGACATGGCCCACCACGGCCGCTCCGCCGACCGCGAGTGGGAGCCATGCCGCCGTGCCGACGCGTCCGGGAAGCATGATGGTGGGGACGGCGCCTTTGGCGATGTCGAACAGGCCCGCGGGAATGGCGTAGCGCCACCCCAGCGTCCGGTACAAATTGGTGGCCCCGAGATTCCCGCTCCCCACGCGTCGCAAGTCCACGCCGGCCGCGAGTCGGGCCACCAGCCAACTCATCGGGATGGCTCCCACTACGTAAGCGATAGCCAGCGCGAGGGGGAGACTCACCGTCGTCCCTTTCGCCGCCGCAGCCGGAGTCGGATTGGGACCCCGGTGAAGCCCCACGCAGCCCGGAAGCCGTTGACGAGGAAGCGCTGGTACGCCTCCGCAATGGCGTCCGGGGCGCTCGTCACGATCGCGAACGTCGGCGGTGCCGTGCCGATCTGGGAGCCAAACAGGATCTTGACCTCCTGTCCCCCGCCCCGCTGTGGCGGTTGCTGGCGCTGTACGAGTGCTTCGAGCACGCGATTCACCTCAGCGGTCGGCACGCGACGGCGCCGCTCCGTGGCGACCTCGACGATGACGTCGAGCACCTGGCGCACGCGTTGTCCGGTGAGTGCCGACATGTAGACGAACGGAGCGGCGCCCAGAAACGGTGCGCGCTCCACCACCACCGCGCGGCCCCGTTCGGCCGTGTTCGAGTCCTTCTCCGGAACCAGGTCCCACTTGTTGACCGCCACGATGAGGCCCGCACCTCGCTCCCAGGTTCTGGAGGCGACGCGAAGGTCCTGGACGTGGAGTCCGTCCGCGGCGTCCACCACCAACACGCAAACGTCCGCTCGCTCGAGCGCCCGCTCCGTGCGAAGCGAGGAATAGAACTCGACCTCATCCTTTACTTTCGTTCGCTTTCGTAAACCGGCTGTATCAATGAAGTTGAGCGTCATTCCGCGGTGCCGCAAGGGGGAGTCGATCGCGTCCCTGGTCGTGCCGGACTCCGGAGCCACTACGATTCGCTCCTCCCCGAGCAGTCGGTTCACCACGCTGGATTTTCCCACGTTGGGGCGCCCCACGACCGCGACCTCGATGACGGTCTCGTCCTCCGCGCGCTCGGAGACGTCCGGAAGCAGGCTGACGGCCCGATCCAACAGGTCACCGGTGCCCCGTCCCGTACCCGCCGACACTGGACAGGGATCCCCAAGACCGAGCTCGTGAAAGACCACATGCGCGAAGGGCTCGGTGAGGGGGTCGTCGATCTTGTTGGCGACCACGAGGACGCGGTCCCGGTGGGCCCGCAGCTGGCTGGCCACGTCCAAGTCGGCCGGATGTACTCCTTCCCGGGCATCCACCACCAGGAGCACGACGTCCGCTTCCGCGATTGCGATTTCCACCTGTCGGCGGACGGCGCTGCTCAGCGGATCATCGCTCGCGCTGGTCCACCCCCCCGTATCCACGAGCCAGAACTCCCGTCCGTTCCACGCTGCGGGGGCGAACTGACGGTCCCGCGTGATACCCGGTTGGTCGTGCGTGATCGCCCGTCGGCCGCCCGCGATACGGTTGAACAACGTCGATTTCCCGACGTTGGGCCGCCCGATCAGCGCGATGGTCAGGCGTCTCACTGGAGGGCTGGCGACTGTAGCACGTCGCCAAAATCGTAGGAGAGCCGGATCTCGCACGAGACCGAGGCGGCGAGATCCTCCGCGGAGAGATCGTCCATGAACCGGCCATCGTCGTTGACGGCCTCCGCCGGCAACAGGGCCAGGGAAACGGACGGGCGTTCCTGCAAGGCCCGTTGAAAGGCCCGCCCCGGCACGAGGGCCGCGGTGGTGACCGATGGCCCGAAGAGTTCGTTCTCCAGGGGGATGACCTCGAAGTGACCAGCGGTTTGGCGGGCCAAGTCCGCGATCACCGTGGGAAGCAGTCTCCCCATCGCCGTGCCTGTAAGGACCGCGATCGACCGGCCGGCGAGCGACGAGAGCGTGTCGCCGTAACTCGCGATCTGTTGCTGGAGATGCCGCACGCTCCCGACGCCGTTCTCGGCCTGCTCGAAATCCCCGTACCATTCGGCGGGCGGCAGCGGCAGGTCGGCGACCAGGTAGAGCTCGTCCGCCCCGTGGACCCAGCGGTGCCCGCGTTCCGCGAGGCATCGCTCGGCGACCGCGTGAACCACGTCGATGGCCGCCCGGCATTCATCCCTGCCGGGTTCCCGGACGAGGTGGACCTTACTGAAGCTCGTGAGCCCGACCGGGACGACCGAAACCGAGAGGACAACGTCTCCGAACCCATGGAGGTCCGCGAGGCTGCGTTCCAGCACCGGGCCATCGTTCACCCCGGGCTGGAGCACGATCTGTGTGTGGAAGCGGATCCCGCCGGCTCCGAGCGCCCGCAGCTGTTCCATCACGTCGGGCGCGCGGGGATTCCGGAGATACCGCCGTCGGAGGACGGAGTCGGTCACGTGGACGGAGACGTAGAGCGGGGACAGCCGGTATTCGAGGATGCGAGCGGTGTCCTTCGGCTTCAGATTCGTGAGCGTGGCGAAGTTGCCGAAGCGAAAGGACAGGCGGTAGTCGTCGTCCCGGATGTAGA
>CAYWNR010000309.1:0-4854 GCA_964459705.1 uncultured Gemmatimonadaceae bacterium
AGCATTCGGCTGTTAACCGAAGGGTTGTGGGTTCGAGTCCCACCCCCGGAGCTCCAACGAGCCGCCTCAGCGGCTCGTCGTATTCCAGGGGCGTGCCGCGGTCATTCGGGCGCTTCGCGCCCGCGGATGATCGCGTCCCCCTGGAAACACTACCGAGCCCTCGCGGGCCCTATCGCCGTCCTCCCGTGCACGCGCGGCACCAGCTTCGACGCTGGTCGGCAGGATCTGCGGCAGACCCGGGCGCGACTCGCGCGGCGAGGTAATTCATTCTCCCAAAGCTCCGGCTCGCCATCGCGTCGCAGCTCGCCAAACGGGCGCCGGCCGAGAACCTCTACCTGCTGCTCATCCCCACGGTCGGCGTTCTGACCGGCCTCGCCGCGCTCACGATCGCGCATCTCATGGCCTTGCTCCAGCATGGGCTGTGGGGTGGCGGCGCCAATCTGCTGGAGAGCGCCGCGGCCGCCCCGTGGTGGCGCCGGCTGCTGATTCCCACGCTGGGCGGTGTGACGGTGGGGTTCGTCAGCTGGCTGGTCAAGCGGGAAGTCCGCGGCGGCGGGACCGCGGACTTGGTGCACGCGCTGGCGCTTCGCGGTGGCCATATCTCTTTCCGACAAGAATTGCCGGGAGTGATCGCCGGGATGATCACGGTCTCCTCCGGCGGCTCGCTGGGTCGCGAAGGCCCCATGATCGACTTCGCCGCGGCGTTGGGATCGCGGTTGGGCCGCCTGTTCGCGCTCAACACCAAGCAGGTGCAGGTCCTGATGTGCTGCGGCGCCGCCGCGGCGATCTCCGCGGTCTACAATGCCCCGATCGGCGGCACGATCCTCGTGATGGAGATCCTGATCGGCAGCTTCGCGCTCGACATCTTCGGCCCGGTGGTGATCGCTTCCGTGATCTCGACGCTGATCTTCCGCAGCGCCACCACCAGCCTGCCTCGGTTCGTCATTCCGACCTACGATCTGATCTCGGCCTGGGAACTCCTGGGCTACCTGGCGCTGGGCATCCTGGGCGGCGCCTTCGCCGTGTTGATGATCAAGTCCATCGCCTGGGCGGACGATGCCTTCCACAAGTTGCGCGGTGTCGGGTACGCCAGGCCGGCGATCGGCTTCGCGCTGCTGGCCGGTATCGGCCTCGCGTTTCCCTACGTCTACGGCAACGGGTACGAGGCGGTCAACCTGGCGCTGAACGAGAAGCTGCCGTTCGGGCTGCTGCTGGCCCTGCCGTTGGTGAAACTCGCCGCCACGGCGATCACGCGCGGTAGCGGGGGCTCGGGGGGGATCTTCACCCCCACCTTGATGCTGGGCGCTCTCCTCGGCGGAGCGTTCGGATACGCGGTGCATACGTGGTTTCCCGCCCATACGGCGGGATACGGCGCGTACGCCTTGGTTGGCATGGGAGCCGTACTCGCCGGCGTGACACACGCGCCGATCATGGCAATCATGATGATCTTCGAGCAGACCAACTCGTACTCGATCATCCTCCCGCTGATGCTCGTCTGCATCGTCAGCAACGTCGTGGCCCGGAGGCTCAAGCCCGAGCCGTTGCACCTCGACGCCTTGCGCCGCCGCGGGGTCGTCCTCCCGACCGGCCCGGAGGCCAGTGTGATGCGCTCGCTCCGAGTGGCCGACGTGATGCACGACGACGTCGAATCGGTCAAGGAGCGCGCTCCGTTCACCACCGTCGTCCACTACTTCCTCTCCACGCCACGCAATCGCCTCTACGTCGTCGACGAGGAGCGGCGGTTCGTCGGCGCGATCTCGCTGCACGCGATCAAGGACGTGATCGCCAGTGGCCATGCCCTGGAGGTCGTCATCGCGGCGGACTTGGTCGAGCCGTTCGAGGCGGTGACCCCGGATGTATCGCTGGCGGACGCGATGGACACGTTCTGGCGCCAGCACGCCGACCGGCTCCCAGTCCTCCAGGACGCGGACTCCCGTACGCTCGTCGCGTGGATCTCCCAGCGCGACCTGATTGGCATCTACAACCAGGAAATTCTCCACAAGCGTCGAATGCTTGCCCGCTTCGCCGTGACCGATGACGCGGGGCAGGCGCGAGGGACCTACGTCGAAGTGCCGGAGGGCTCGACGATCCAGACCCTGATCGCGCCGCCGAACTTGGACGGGCGCACCATCGCTGACATCACGCCGCGCTCCACCTTCCGCGTGCACGTCCTCCAGATCGCCCACCACGACGCGTTCGGCCGCAAACTCGGCACGGAACTGGCCAGCGCCGACTCCGTGCTCCGCGCCAACGATCGGCTGGTCGTCATTGGCTCGCGCGAGGACATCCAACGTCTCCAGCAAACCCTGCGTGCGGAGGTCGACGAGCACCACACCTGACACACCGATGACCGCGACCCCCGGCGCCACGCGGTTCGGGGATTTCGCACACGCGCGCAACGGCAACGCGGGCGATGCCGCTGAGGCACCGCCCGCGTTCCGTTGGACCACCAGGCCCGCCTACTTCGTGCGAATCTGGACCCGACGCGGCTTCGCCGCCTCGGCCTTGGGAAGCGTGATCGTGAGCAGACCGTGCTCGACCCGCGCTTCGATCTTGTCCGCATCGACCGTGCGCGGCAGCGTGAAGCTCCGCTCGAACCTCCCGCAGCGCCGCTCGACGAGATGGTACTCCGCGCCATCAGACTCGGTCACTTCCTGCTTCTTCTCGCCGGAGATGGTGAGGATGTTGTTCTCGACGTCGACCTCGACGTCCTCGGGCCGCATGCCGGGCAGCTCCGCCACGACGGCGATCGCGTCCTTGGTCTCCCGAATGTCCACTACCGGCACCCAGGGCCCGGTCCTCGTTCCCGCCTTGCCAAAGAACTGATCGAACACCCGGTCGATCTCGCGGCGGGTCGTAAACAGGTCGTTCACCGTGCTGGGCGCACCAGCGCGCCACAGTGTCGGGTAAGCCATCGGTTGCCTCCTTCGGGGTTTCTCGTTCGTCCCGGCCGCGTTACCGGCCGGCTCGTGCCCCCTCTGGAAGCAGTCATCGTGCCAACGATGGCTGCCAGAACGGCAACCTCTATCTGCCTATCTTGCAACCAGTTGGGTCGAATTGGCCGGCCAACCGAAGCGTGACTGGCAGCTTCCCCGCGAAGACCGCGAACCGGCTGCTATCTTTGCATCTCGCGCCACGAGTATCGTCACCGCCACTCCGAGGGAAGCGATGCGAGTCTTGCTCTGGCTGGTGCTCACCTGTGGGGTCGCGCTGCCCGCCGCGGCACAGCCGGCTCCGGACCGCCCGTTCGGGACGCTCCGCGCGCAGGCCGCGATCCAGCAAGCCTGGCTGCAACAGCGCCTGGAAACCCGCCTGCCGTCGGTGATGCGCGCCCACGGCGTGGACATGTGGGTCGTCGCCATGCGCGAGTACAACGAAGACCCGGTGTTTCGGGCCCTCGTCGCGCCTACGACGTTCGCGGCCCGGCGGCGCACCATCTACGTCTTCTTCGATCGAGGCGGGGATGCGGGGGTCGAGCGGATCGCCCTCGGGGGTGGCTCTCAGGGCGGCCTGTACGACGCGGTGCGGGCAACCGAGGCCGCGCCGGACGGCCGCCCCCGGGAGCTGTGGGGAGCCGCGCAGTGGGACCTCTTCGCGCAGGTCGTGCGCGATCGTGACCCGCGCCGGATTGCCGTGGACATCTCTTCCGAGCACAATTTCGCCGACGGTCTCTCGGCGGGGGAATGGGAGCAGATGCGTCAGGCACTCGGGCCCGACCTGGATGCCCGCGTGGTCCGGGAACCCCGACTCGCCATCGACTATCTGGCGCTGCGCGTGCCCGACATGCTTCCCGTGTATCGGCGAATGCAGGAGCTCGGCCACGCGATCATCACCGAGGCGTTCTCCGCCGCCGTGATCACCCCCGGCGTCACGACCACGGACGATGTCGTGTGGTGGATGCGCCAACGTGTGAACGACCTCGGGCTCGGCACCTGGTTCCAGCCGAGCGTCGACGTGCAGCGCCAAGGCGTGGAGATGGGCGACTCCACCGCCCCCGTCATCCTGCGGGGGGACGTGTTGCACTGTGACTTCGGCATCACGGCGCTCGGCCTGAATACCGACACGCAGCACATGGCCTACGTGCTTCGCGACGGTGAGACCGAGCCTCCGCTGGGTCTCCGCGCCGCGTTGGCGACCAGCAACCGCCTCCAGAACATCACGATGAGCGAGATGCGCCCGAACCGGACCGGCAACGAGGTCCTGGCTGCGGCGCTCGCCCGGATGCGGGCCGACGGGATCGACGGGACCGTCTACAGTCACCCGATCGGCGACCACGGACACGCGGCGGGACCGTTGATCGGCCTCTGGGACCGTCAGGATGGGGTGCCGGGCCGTGGGGACGTGCCCCTGCTCGCGGGCATGTGGTTCTCCATCGAGCTGCAGGCGGCCACGCGGGTGCCGGAGTGGGGCGGCCAGCTGGTGCGCTCGATGCAGGAGGAGGACGCCGAGCTCGGCGACGATGGGCAGATGCGGTGGATACTCGGCCGCCAAACGACGTATCACCTGGTGCGATAGACCCCATGCCCGTGCTCGACGATCTCCCGACACCCGCCCTGCTGCTGGACCTCGACCGACTCGAGCACAACCTCCAGGCGATGGCGGACCGCTGCCGGCGCCTGGGAGTGGAGCTGCGGCCGCACCTCAAGACACACAAATGCGTGGAAGTCGCCGAGCGCCAGCGGGCCCTCGGAGCCCGGGGCGTCACGGTATCGACGCTGTACGAAGCGCACGTCTTCGGCGATCATGGATTCACGGACATCACGTGGGCGTTTCCGGTGCCGTTGGGGAGCATCGCGGACGCGCGACGTCTCGCCGAGCGCGTCACGCTCCGCCTGTTCGCGGACGGCCCGGAAG
>CAYWNR010000310.1:0-4849 GCA_964459705.1 uncultured Gemmatimonadaceae bacterium
CCACTCGGCCTTCGGCTTGGAGCCGCTTCACGATCTTCGCCTTCTGGTCCGGCAACACCTCCGCGAACACTTCGTCAATACCGAGCTCGTCCGCGACCGCCTGGGCCGTCGTTTTGCTGTCGCCGGTGAGCATGGCGATGCGCACGCCGTCGGCGTGGAGTTGGCGAATGGCGTCGGCGGTCGTGTCCTTGATGGGATCGGACACGCCGACGAGTCCGGCCGGCTTACCGTCCACCGCCACGAACATGACGGTCTGGCCCTCCGCTCGGAGTGCGTCCGCCCGCTGCGCAAGCGATCCCGGGTCGATGCCGCGGTCGTCGAGCAGGGTTCGGTTGCCGAGGGCGATGCTCCGCCCCCGCACCGAGCCGGTGACACCCTTGCCGGTGACGGACGCGAAATCCCGCGCGTCGTCGAGAGGAACATCCCGGTCGGCGGCTCCGCGGACGAGTGCCGCGGCGAGCGGATGCTCGCTGCCACGCTCGAGGCTTGCGGCGAGCTGCAACACGTCCTGCTCGGTCCAGCCGTCCGCCGGCACGACGGCCGCTAGCGCGGGCTTCCCGACGGTGAGCGTGCCGGTCTTGTCCACGACCAGCGTGTTCACCTTGCGCAGCACCTCGATGGCCTCGGCGTTTTTGAACAAGACGCCGAGCGTGGCGCCCTTGCCGGACGCCACCATGATCGACATCGGCGTCGCGAGGCCGAGCGCGCACGGGCAGGCGATGATGAGCACGGCCACGGCGTTGATGAGCGCGTGAGCCATCTTCGGGTCTGGTCCGACCAACGCCCACACCACGAACGTCACGACGGCGACGCCGACGACTGTGGGCACGAAGTACGCCGCCACCTGGTCGGCGAGTTTCTGGATCGGCGCCCGGCTGCGTTGCGCGTCCGCCACCATCCGCACGATCTGCGACAGCAGCGTATCGGCGCCGACGCGCTCCGCGCGCATCACCAGGGAACCGGTGCCGTTGACCGTGGCGCCGATGACGGGGTCGCCCTTGGCCTTCTCGACGGGGATTGGCTCACCGCTCACCATGGACTCGTCCACGCTGCTCGTGCCTTCGAGCACGATGCCGTCCACCGGCACTTTCTCGCCCGGCCGCACGCGCAGTCGGTCACCGGGCCGTACCTGGTCGAGCGGCACATCGTGTTCGGTGCCGTCGTCCTGCAGGCGACGCGCGGTCTTGGGTGCGAGGCCGAGCAGCGCCTTGATGGCGGAGCTGGTGCGGCTCCGCGCCTTCAACTCGAGCACCTGCCCGAGCAGCACGAGCGTGGTGATCACGGCCGCGGCCTCGAAGTACAGGCCGACTTCGCCCGTCGCGCTGCGGAATGACTGAGGGAAGATGGCGGGGAAGAGCTTCGCCACGAGACTGTAGAGGTACGCCACGGCCACGCCGAGTCCAATCAGCGTGAACATGTTGAGGTTCCACGTGACGACCGATCGCCAGCCGCGGACGAAGAACGGCCACGCGCCCCACAGCACGACGGGCGTTGCGAGCGCGAACTGCGCCCACTGCCACAGGGCGGGAGTACCGATCCGGCCGAGCGGATTGCCCGGGAGGTGCTCGCCCATCGCGATGGCCAGCAGTGGGAGGGAAAGCGCCACGCTCACCCAGAACCGCCGCCGCATGTCCACGAGCTCGGGGTTCTCGTCGTCCTCGAGCGTCACCGTGCGCGGCTCGAGCGCCATGCCGCAGATCGGGCACGAGCCGGGCTCGGGCCGCACGATCTCCGGGTGCATGGGGCAGACGTATTCGGTGCGCGTGGCGGACTCAGCCGAGACCACCGGTTCGAGCGCCATGCCGCATTTGCCGCAGCTCCCGGGGGAAGACTGCCGTACCTCCGGATGCATGGGACAGGTGAAGTCTGTCCCCACATTCTTCGGCGTGCCCTGATGCGCACGCTGGTGTGTCTGATCTGCGTCCATCGTCTGGTCCTTCCCGAATCTGTACTATGAGGTCCGAGGTACCTACAGCTTGGCCCTGCCCACCGCTCGCCGTCCGTCCGTCTCGCCGTCTACCCAACCACCCGTCCCCCGCTCCCTTTCACCTCCCACCTCCGCCAGAGCAGGTAGATCGCCGGGATCACCACCAGGGTCAGGACAGTGGACGTGAGCATCCCGCCAACCATGGGCGCCGCGATCCGCTTCATCACGTCCGCGCCGGTGCCGTGGCTCCAGAGAATGGGCGCGAGGCCGGCAGTGATCGCGGTGACGGTCATGATCTTGGGCCGCAGGCGCTCGACCGCCCCATCCTGCACCGCCACCGCAACGTCCGCCGCGGTCCGCATCCGGCCGTCGCGCGCCATGCGGTGGTAGGCCTCGTCGAGGTAGATGAGCATCACCACGCCCGTCTCCGCGGCCACTCCGGCGAGGGCGATGAATCCCACCCACACGGCCACGCTCGTGTGATAGCCCGCGAGCCACAGATACCACACGCCGCCGACCATCGCGAAGGGGACCGACAGCATCACAATCAGCGACTCCGTCACGCCGCGGAAGTTGAGATAGAGCAGCAGGAAGATGATCGCGACCGTCACCGGCAGCACGACGCGGAGCTTGGCGCGCACGCGTTGCATGAACTCGTACTGGCCGCTCCACAGGAGCGTGTAGCCGGTCGGGAGCGTGAGGCCCCCGGCCACCGCCGCCTGCGCGTCCCGCACATACGACCCGACGTCCCGATCGCCGATGTCCACGAAGACCGTCGTGACCGGGAACGCGTTCTCGGTTTTGATCGCCATGGGTCCCTGGAGCACGCGGACCGCCGCGAGCTGCCCGAGCGGCACCTGGGCCCCGGTCATCGTGGGTACGATGACCTCGCGTAGCTTCTGCACGTTGTCTCGCAGTTCGCGCGGATAGCGCACGTTCACGGCGTAGCGCTCGCGGCCCTCCACCGTGGTCGCGGCGGTCATCCCACCGACCGTAGCCATGATGGCGCTGTGAATGTCGCCCACGTTGAGCCCATAGCGCGCGGCCTCCGCGCGATCGATGTCGATGTCCACGTAGTAGCCCGAGACACCGCGCTCCGCGAACGCGCTGCGCGTCCCGGGCACACCCTGGAGGATGCGCTCGACCCGCTCGCCGAGTGCCTGGAGCGTGTCGAGATCCGGCCCGAAGACCTTCACGCCCACGGGCGTGCGTACCCCCGTGGCGAGCATGTCGATCCGGCCCTTGATGGGCATGGTCCACGCGTTGGTGACCCCCGGCAAGCGGACGGCACGATCCATGGCGGTCACCAGTTGCTCGTAGGTCATGCCGGGTCGCCACTCGCGTTCCGACTTCAGCGTGATCGTGGTCTCGAACATGTCGAGCGGCGCAGGATCGGTGGCGGTCTCCGCTCGGCCCGCCTTGCCAAGCACGCGATCCACCTCGGGGAACGCCGCCAGCACGCTGTCCTGCCAGCGCATGATCTCGCGGGCCTGTGCGATGGACACCCCCGGGACGGTGGTCGGCATGAACAGCACGGAGCCCTCATGGAGCGGCGGCATGAACTCGCTGCCGAGTCGGCGCCACGGGAACGCCGTGGCGCCCAGTACGGCCACGGCGCCGGCGATGACCAGCCACGGGCGGCGGAGCGTAACCCCGATGATAGGAGTGTAGACGCGCTGGAGGACGCGATTGATGGGGTTGTCACGCTCGCCGCGAATGTGCCCGCGCACGAGGTAGCCCATCAATACGGGGACCAGCGTGATGGACAACAGCGCGGCCCCGGCCATCGCGAACGTCTTCGTGTACGCAAGCGGCTTGAACAGGCGACCTTCCTGCTGCTCCAACGTGAACACCGGCAGGAAGCTGAACGTGATGATCAACAGGGAGAAGAACAGGGGCGGTCCCACCTGTTTGGCGCTCTCGAGAACGATATCCCATCGCGAGCGCCCCGGCTCGGCGCGCTCGAGGTGCTTGTGCATGTTCTCGATCATCACGATGGCGGCATCCACCATGGCGCCGATGGCGATGGCGATACCGCCGAGGCTCATGATGTTGGCGCTCACGCCGATGGCGCGCATCACGATGAACGAGATGAGAATGCCGAGCGGCAAGGTGACGATCGCGACGAGTGCCGAGCGAGCGTGCAGCAGGAAGATCACGGCCACCGCCGCCACGATGAGGGATTCCTCGATGAGCTTCCCCCTGAGCGTGTCGATGGCACGGTGGATCAAGTCGCTGCGGTCGTACGCCGTGCGCAGCTGCACGCCCGCGGGAAGGCCGGCGCGAATCGTGACGAGCCGCTCCTTCACCGCTTCGATGGTCTTCAGTGCGTCGGACCCGAACCGCATGACGACGATGCCGGCGACGACCTCACCCTTGCCGTTCAGGTCGGCGGCGCCCCGGCGCGGCGCGGGGCCGGTCTGCACGGTCGCCACGTCGGCGACCCGGATGGGCGTGCCGCGAGCCGTGGCGCCCACGGTCACGTTCTCGATGTCGTCGATGCCGCGCAGATAACCGAGCCCGCGGATCATGTACTCGCGGCCGCCCATCTCCAGCACGCGCGCGCCGATGTCGATGTTGTGCGCGCCAATGGCCGAGGCCACGCGCGTCACGGGGATGTTGAACGCGCGGAGCCGTTCCGGGTCCACCTCCACCTGGTACTGCTTGACGAACCCGCCGACACTCGCCACCTCGGACACGCCGGGCACGGCCGTCAATTGGTAGCGGATGTACCAGTCCTGGAGCGTGCGAAGTTGGGCGAGGTCGAGCGAGTCGGACTCGAGCGTGTACTCGAACACCCAGCCCACGCCCGTTGCATCCGGCCCCAACGTCGGCTCCACGCCCTGCGGCAGGGTGCGGCGAATGCCGTTCAGGTACTCCAGCACGCGCGACCGCGCCCAGTAGAGATCCGTGCCGTCCTCG
>CAYWNR010000311.1:0-4815 GCA_964459705.1 uncultured Gemmatimonadaceae bacterium
CCGCGACACGCCGAATGGGTGAAGATCCCGTGGGGACCGGACGCCACGGACTCGCTCATGGCGTGGCTCGTCTATCCGGTGACCAGTCGTCAGCAGTCGCCGGTGGTGGTGGTGGTGCACGAGATCTTCGGGCTCAGCACCTGGGTCCGCGCCGTCGCCGATCAGGCCGCCGCGGAAGGGTTCATTGCCATCGCGCCCGACCTCGTGTCCCGCGCCCGCGGCGGCCCGTCGTCGGACGAGCTGTCGAGCGATTCGGCGAGGAAGATCATCCGCGCGGTCAGCGCCGCCGAGCGGAACGAGGGCGTGACGGCGGCCGCCCGCTATGCCATGTCCCTGCCATCGGCGGCGCGGCGCTACGCGGTGTTCGGCTTCTGCTGGGGTGGCTCCACCACGTGGGGCTACGCCATCAACGGCGGCATTGCCGGGTTCTCGGGCGGCGTGGCGTTCTACGGCACGCCGTACGTCACCGACCGCGCGCCGGACGCCGATTCGCTGGCGAAGATTCGCGTCCCGGTCATGCTGCTCAGCGGGGCCAAGGACGCGAGGATCGGAGCGCTGATGCCGGCCATCGATTCCACCATGCGGGCCCTGGGGAAAGACTACTTCGGCCGCAACTACGAGGGCGCCATTCACGGCTTCATGCGCGCGCAGGATGACCCTCGGCCGCAGCGTGACCTGGCCGAAGAGCGCGACAATCTGGCGGCGGCGCGGGACGCCTGGCCGCGGACCGTGGCGTTCCTCAAAAAGCAGCTCGGGATCCAGTAGGCGTCGGCGAGGCCCGCGAGGAAGCCGCAGAGGCCGCATCGGACGCCAAACGCGAACCGCTCGTTCGCGGCGTCTTGACGCGCTCTTGACGCGGTGCGCGGTTCTTTCCACTCGGCGGGACCGGGCCATGTACCCGAGCCAGCGGATGTGGTTCGGGGAGGCCGCAGCCGGTGAGTGGTCGCTGCTCAATGCCCCGGGCCCGCCCAGGGGACGCTCAGGTCACGATCCACACCACGGGTGAGTCACGGTGCCGTCGTAGCATGGCCTCCGGCTGATGGTGGGTGGACCGAGCGACCCACCGGAACACCGGTCCTTTCCCGGGAGGAGAGAATGGGTAGGCATGGGATCATCCGGCGTGTGACGGCAGCACTCCTCGCAACCCTCCAGCTTGGGGGCTGCGCGGGCCTGCGGGTTCACGAAGAAGGAGCCGCGTGGGGAGGATGGCTCCACCCAGAGGGCATCGCCCCGGCGGACGTCGTCAACGATTGGCACCCCGACGTGCTTCGCGTCACCCGCACGGACAGTACCATCGTCGAGCTCTCCCAACCCGCGTCGCGCGGTGACACGTTGGTCGGGTGGACAACGGTTCCGCCGCGCACAGGGACGTTCGCGCTCGACACATCGGAGGTGCTGGCGCTCGAGGTCCGAGGCCTGGGCGCGACGCTCACCCTGCGTGACTCGTCCATCATCGACATCGACGAGCTGTGGGAACGGGGCGACTCTCTGGGAGGCGCCGGCAAGCGCCGGAGCCAGCGCGAGTTTTTGGCCATTCCTCTTGCCGCCGTCGCCCGCGTGGAGGTGCGGCACAGGCCAACGCCCGCGCAACCCCCAGCCGCCGCGACCGGGAGCCTCGCGGTGTCCCCTGGAGAGACTGTCCGAGTCTTCGTGGGTGAGGCAGCTGCACCAAGGTGGCAGACGGTCGCATACCGCGGGACGTTCCGGGAGGTCGCGAACGATTCCCTCGTGCTCGCGGCGGACACCGGCCTTCTGCAACTCCCGTTCGCGTACATCCAGCGCATCGAAGTGTTGGACGGAAGACACGGCCACGCCCTGACGGGCTTGCTGGTGGGCCTCCTCGTCGGCGGAGCCGGTGCTGCCGGGCTCATCGCCACCCGTCCCGAAAAGGAGCCCTGCGTTCCCCCAGTGGACTATGTGGGCATGTACTGTCCTGAAGGTCCGGCTTTCGATCCGACCGTCTTCGTGTTGGGGGGAATACCGGTCATCGCGGCGCGGTCATCGGCACGTTGGTTGGTGCGGTGATCCGCTCTGAGCGGTGGCACGAGGTCCCGTTGCCGAAGGTGCAGCACCACTGACCGTGTCGGCACGGCACCGAAGGGAGGAAGTGATGCCACAACGCCCAGCATGGACGCGGTTCGTCGCCGGCGTCCTCATGATCGTCCAATTGCAGGCCTGCGCCTCGGTCTGGAAGAGCACTCAACCCCTGGCACCACAGGACGTGGTTCGAGGATGGAGACCGCCCGAGGTCCGGATCCGGCTGTCGGACGGCAAGCAATTCGAGGTCGCGAAGCCGCGCATCGTTGGTGAGTCGCTCGGAGGGATCGTGCGCACGGGTCGCCATCACGAGCCGGTCGCCTTCGCGCGCAACGACGTGCACACGATCCGACGCGTCGGATCCAGTCTGCTGGTGGAGGTGCGGGATGGAGACACGATTCAGATCGACCACGTCAGACTCACGAGTGATTCCGTGAAGGGCGAAAAGCCCATCGCGGCCTCTGTGAAAGACAGCATCATCGCGTTGCGATACGTCGAACGACTCCAGGTGATGAAGATCCCGAGGATCGCCGAGCGGCCTCGTCCTTCGGCCACAGGTTTTTTGGTCCTCCACGGCGAGCCGGTGCGCGTGACCTATGCGACACCCGAGGGAAAACGCACGATCGAAGCGCGCTTCGACCGGATCGTCGGGGATACCCTGTTTCTCTCAGATCATGAAGGAACACGAATCGCGCTTGGCACCATCGCACGGCTGAAGGTGCGGGACGGCACGAAATCGAACGTTCTGGGTGGCCTGATTGTCGGAGTAGGCCTGGCCGCGCTCTGTGGAGTCGGCATGGCTACGGCCTCCGGTGCTCCTGAGTACCGGGGCACAATTCCCCCATACGAGACCAGCCCTGGAAAGGGATTCGCGGTGTTCTTCTATGGGGTCCTCGGCGCTGGCGCGCTGGTGATCAGCACTACGGTTGGTGCCGTCACGCATCACGATCGCTGGGATACCGTTCCATTCGAGGGGCTGATGGGGCAATCGGCAGATTCGTCTCGCCGGAGACCGTAGGAAGTCCATGTAGTAGGTGGCGCCGTTCTCGTCGTGGGTGATGCCGACCAGGTGCATGGTGTGGTCGTCGGTGGTCGTCCAGCGGTCCCAGCCTTCCTCCCGGTCTCCCGGTGTGATGGTCTCGCCTTCCTTCCACGTGGCGTAGCCGGCCTTCTGGTCGAATTCCCTTTCGCTCACGTCGGCGCCGATCGCAGCGCTCCCGGATGAACGCCGATCCGTGCGACGCTAGTGGTCCTGATGCGCGGCGGCCGTGTCCGGCATGGTCATAGTCCCGTGCGTGCCCGAATGCCGCATCGGTCCGGAACCCAGAATGCCCTGGCGCATGGCGAGCGACCACAGGCTCGCGGCGAGGACCGCTGCCGCGAGGAGCCGCCGCACGCGCAGGTCGCGCGCCACCATCCGACGCAGGCCCAGCGCCACCGCGGAGAGCAGCGGAGCCGTGCCCAGTCCGAAGACCGCCATGGCCAGGGCGCCCGTCGCCGGCGCGCCGGTCGCGACCGCGATGCCGAGCGTGGCGTAGACGAGGCCGCAGGGGAGGAAGCCGGTGACGATGCCGAACAGGTAGCGCATGCCCGGGGTGGCATTGTGGCCGACCGCCGCGCCGAGCTTCGCGAGTCCCGGAATGGCCACCCGGGGCTCAGGCACGAAGCCCGCGAGCCCGGCGGCGAACCAGAGCATCAGCGCGAACGACACGGCCGCCGCAACCCACGAGGGGCCGGGGAGGAGCCCGCCGAACGCCCCGGCGAGCGCACCCAGCAGGGCGTAGGTCGTCATGCGGCCGAGATGCCAGAAGAGCGTGTCGCGGGCGCGGCCGCCGCACAGCACGGCGAAGCCGCCGCACATACCGACGCAGTGTGGGCTACCCACGAGACCCGCGACGAACGCCGCGCTGAGGAACCCGATCATGAAGAAACGCCCATGCTTCCCGACCCTCCGGACCTTGCCAGATCCTAGCCGAGCCCGCACTATCATGCGCAATCGGAGCCCAACCCCCTCACCTCAGCATCGCGGTCGGGAATCCAGCCCATGAATAGTAGCTCCAACGCCCGCGCGGACGCGTCCGTCTACGACGACGACATCGTCCGCAAGTTCTTCACGGCGACCGTCGTCTGGGGCGTCGTCGGGATGCTGCTGGGCGTGGTCATCGCCCTCCAGCTCGCCTGGTGGCCCGCCAACCTCGGCATGCCCTGGACGACGTTCGGTCGCCTGCGACCGCTCCACACCAACGCGGTGATCTTCGCGTTCGCCGGCAACATCTGCTTCGGGGGGATCTACTACTCGATGCAGCGGCTGCTCAAGACGCGGATGTACAGCGACTGGATGTCGCGGGTCCACTTCTGGGGCTGGCAGCTGATCATCGTCTCGGCCGCGCTGACGCTCCCGCTGGGACTCACCCAGTCCAAGGAATACGCCGAGCTGATCTGGCCCATCGATGTCGCCATCACGATCGTCTGGGTGGTGTTCGCGATCAACTTCTTCGGCACACTCGCGATCCGGAAGGTGAAGCACCTCTACGTCGCGATCTGGTTCTACATGTCGTTCGTGATCACGATCGCGGTGCTGCACATCGTCAATAGCCTCGCGGTTCCGGCGACGCTGACCCGCTCGTACCCGGTCTACGCCGGCTTGACGGATGCCCTGGTGCAGTGGTGGTACGGACACAACGCCGTGGGGTTCTTCCTCACGACGCCGTTCCTGGGCCTGATGTACTACTTCCTGCCGCGGGCGGCGGAGCGGCCGATCTACAGCTACCGCCTGTC
>CAYWNR010000312.1:0-4809 GCA_964459705.1 uncultured Gemmatimonadaceae bacterium
AGGCGCCGCTCGAAGAACCCCGCATAGAGCAGGGCAAACCCCACCCCGACGAGAAAGGCGATGATCCAGCCGGTGGCCGCTCCGACGGTGAGGTAGGCCGGGGTCAACCCGAGCGCGGTGCTGAGGATTTGTCCGATCGCGACCTTGGGGAGGCCCACCGAAGGTTCCACGAGTAGCAAGGCGGTCATGGCCGCGGTCCCCACGAGACCGGCCATGACTGCGCGGGTGGCTTTCACGTCGCTCACTCGGACTCCTTCCGCCGGCTGTGGACCGGTCAGCCCCTCACGCTACGGCTTCACCTGGCCATGGCTGACCGCGTAGATGTAGGCCGCCACCATGCGGACGTCAGACTCGCTGATTCCGCCAGGACGGGGTGTCATGAGGGTGCCCGTGAGCCCCTTGTCGATTCGATTGACGATGGCCTCGAAGCTCCCATCGATATGCCGCCATTTCGGACCCACCAACGCCGGCGCAATCGGACCGCCCTTGAGCTTGTCGCCGTGACAGGCGTGACAGGTTCCTTTGCCGTGAAAGATCTTCCGACCCGCATCGATGGCGGCCGGAGTCAGCAACGCGGAATCCGGCGCCGCCCCTTGCTTCGTCGTGTCCACGGCCTGCGCCCGCGCTGTGCTCGCGCCAAACGTGATCAAGCCCAAGGTGACGGCAACCGTCAGTCCATCCCATTTGCGCATTTGGTCCGAAGCCCTCGTTCAGACACGGCAAGATACAGACGGGGAAACCCCGCAGCCACATTCCACCGGGCCGCCGAATGAAATACCCCAACTATAAAGATAAGTGTTTCATGTTGACCTCACAATAAATTAACGAAGCCAATCTGTGATTGGGTCCATCCCCAGTACACGAGGACATCCACATGCGCCCCATCACCCTGTCAGTCATCACCTTGGTCCTCTCCTTGGTCCCCACGACCACGGCCTGGGCAGGCGGACGCACGGCTCTGGAGCGAGCGTACATCGCCGCCTACGCCGCTCATGTGCCGAGCTTCGCGCGTCAGACCGGCCTCGCGTGTAGTGCCTGCCACTATCAGTTCCTGGCGCTCACACCGTTCGGTCGCAAGTTCAAGCTCGAAGGGTACACGCTCGCGAACAAACCACCCATCGCCGAATCCGATTCCACCAACGGGGGGAAGCTCGGCCTGAACCCGATCTCGATGGTGTCGGCGATGGCGACCGCGTCGCTGACCCACACGCAGGACCGGATTCCCGAGGAGCAGAACGATGCGGTCGCCCTGCCGCAAGAGATCAGTATCTTCCTCGCGGGCCGCATTTCGTCGAAAATGGGGTTGTTCTCCCAACTCACGTATGCCGGCCCCGACGGAGAAATCGGCATCGATAACCTCGATTTCCGATACGCCAACCGGACGACGCTCGGCGGCGGTCCGGAAGTCGTGTACGGCGTGACATTGCACAACAACCCCACGGTCCAGGATCTGTGGAACACCACCCCGGCCTGGAGCTTCCCGTTCATCGGCTCCGAAGGAGCGCCGACGGGCGCCGCCGGCGTGATGATCGACGGAGCGCTCGGCCAAAACGTGCTGGGGTTGGGCAGCTACGCGCTGGTCGGCAACCTCGTCTATGGAGAGTTCACGGTCTACCGCTCCGCATTTCAGGGAGCCACCGCGCCCTCGGATGCCACGGGAGGGATCCACGGGGTGGCGCCGTACTGGAGGCTCGCCCTTCAAAAGGGATGGGGCAGCCAGTACCTCATGCTCGGGACGTTCGGCATGCACACGAGCATGTTCCCCAGCGTGCTGACCGGGCCGAGGAACACCTTCTCGGACGTGGGCTTCGACGCCCAATTCGAAACTAAACTCGCATCCGGCAACCTCGTGGCCCGAGGGACGTGGATCCGGGAAGGACAGACGTTGGACGCCGCGTTTGCCGCCGACGAATCGGCCAATGCCACGAACACATTGAAGGTTCTGCGCCTGAACGCCAGTTACTATCCCACCCAATGGCTCGGGATTTCCGGCGGGTACTTCCAGACCACCGGAACGACCGATGCCGGGCTCTACGCGCCGGATCCTGTCGAAGGGAGCGCCAACGGCGATCCGAAGACCAACGGATTCATCGCCGAGGGCGACGTGAACTTCTGGGAGAATGTGCGGCTTGGTGTACAGTACACCGGATACAGCAAGTTCAATGGGCTGAGCACGAACTACGATGGGTCGGCGCGGAACGCGGCCGGCAACAACACGATATTCGTCTTCATGTGGGTTTCGTACTGACCGGCGCAATGACGCCGTAGGCGCCAATGGACGGATTCCACGCGCCCCACGACGAGTCCCGTCGTGGGGCGCGACGTTTGTGGAGCGGAAGCGCCACCCAGACCGAAGCGCCGACGCCCGGTAGCGCTCGGCCGCGACCACCCACACCTTTGACGCAATGTCCGCCGCCTTTCCCGGCCTTCGCAGCCTGACGCTCGGCGCCGCCGGCGTCACCCTCGCCTCCCTGGCGGCGCTCGTCGGCGGCCTCACCCGCATGGGCGCCCTTGCCGCCGCGGTCGTGACCGTTCCGTTGTTCAGCCTCGGCGCGATGGTGGTGGCCCCCGCCGTCGCCTACCTGCAAACGCTCCGCGGCGGCGACCCCGTCCCGCGCGGGCTGCGGTACACGACCGCGGCCAGCGCGATCCTGCTGGCGTTGTTGGGACTGTGGCTGGCCATCGTGTTCTTCCAGGAGCGGTCGTGGGCGGGCGTCGGCATCGGCGCGCTCGTCGACGTGCTGGGGGCATGGCTCGCGGGCCGAGTCCTGAGCAGGTCGGCAACCACGCCACCGGCCGCCGACCCGGGCGTGCGTCCGTACCTCGTGCCGAGCATCGCCGGCTGCGCGGTGACGGTCGTGATGTGTGCGTACCTGCCGGCGGTTATCGCGCGGGGACCAGGTGGGACAAGCCCGTACCAGGCAACCCTGAAGAGCACCCTGAGGGACCTCGCGACCGTCGAGGACGTGGCATTTGCCGACTCGGGTCACTTCACCTTCCACCCCGCCCTGCGATCCTCGGACCCCGCCACCACCCTTGAGATCCGCCTCACCCCGGATGGTTACCAGGCCCGGATCGGCCACCGCACCCTCGACGAGGCGTGCGTGCTGTACGGTGGCACCGTTCCCATCGAGCCCGCGGAGACACCCGGCGCGATCGCTTGCATGGGGCCGGGCGAGGGGGCCCGACGCCACGTAGTGCTGGACGCCGGCGTGCTCACCGGGACCTTCCTGCTTGGGCTCACTGGGCTTGTCAGCGCACGGGCGGGACGCGCGTGAGCCCATGAACGGCGCAACGGATCCGCCGCCCCCCCCGCGAAGCGCATCGGCGGCCTCCTCGGTGGGGTAGGTCCTTGTCGCGCTGAATCCAGGCTGTGGGACAGCACGTTGATAGCTGGGACCGGCCAGGGAGCATCGTGGCTCGGACTGATCTCCCACACCCCGTGAGGCTCACACCGCACAAGGAACCCGCCATGAGTGCACAACGCTTCCCACGATCGCTGGGGTTGGCAGGAATACTCGTCATCGGCGCCTACCTCGGCTCCACGACCGGGTTGCTCCCCGGCGACCGGCTTATGCTCATCCCAGTATTCGCACTCGGTCCCGTCGCGGTGGTGGGGATGCTCAGCATCCACGAGCGACTGAGCGCGGGCCGGCCCACACTCGCGCTTCGCGCCGGTACCGTCTTGCTCGTCATTGCCTTCGTGCTGTTCACACTGATGGTGGTCGTCCAGCAAACGGTGGCCCTCCAGTTTCGCGATCTCCGCGCATCCGCCGACGCGCCCACCGCCGAGCTGTTGAGGACCATCTTCACGGGGGTCGATTTCGTACAGCTGGGCATGGACGTGACCTTCGACCTGTTCTATTGCGCCGGCATGACCCTGTTGGCCTTCGTGATGTTTCACCACTCCGAGTACGGACGTTGGTTGGGAGGGTTCGGCATGGCGTCGGCGCTGAGCCTGCTGGCGCTGAACCTGGTGACGTTTCCCTACGTTCCGGCCGAGTCTGGGCTCATCGACCTCGGACCCGTCACCGGGGTGTGGTGGCTCCTGGTCATCGTTCAGATGATCCGCAACGACCGCGCCGCGCGGTCTCGGGTCGCGCCCGTATGACGGAGGTCGCCTGTCCCTCGCGGGTCCATCCCGAGCAACCATTTGACAGCGCGCGGCGTCCCAGTCGCCGATACTGGGAGGTTCGGATGACTCGGTCCTGTTACAGCCTGAGAAACCAGCGTGCTACGGACAACCACTCGAGATGGGAAGGCGGTTGGGCTCCGCGGGACATCGATCTTCCTGGGATCGCTGGCCGTGGTTGCAACCGTTTTCTCTTCCGCGTGCGGAGATGAACCAACCGCCGTAACCTACGGTGGCGGGGACTACATCGAGACCGTGAGGGTGGGGCCGAACGACCGATTCTACCGCGTGCACGTACCCGCCACGCTCACGCCCGGACAACCGGCACCCCTCATTCTGGCCTATCACGGCGTCGGGATCAACGCGATGCAGATGGAAGAACACACCGGCCTCGATGCCGTCACGGACGAGGAGGGCATCATCGTCGTGTATCCCGAGAGCGCCCTTGGCTTCTGGGACGTGGCGGGGGTGTCGGGGATCGACGACGTCGCATTCACGAGCAAGATCATCGACCGCGTGTCGAGCACCTTGGCCGTGGATCCCGATCGCATCTTCGCAGTCGGTCTCTCCAACGGCGCCCTCTTCGTGCAACGGCTCGGTTGCGTGCTCGCTGACCGCCTCATCGGCTTCGCCTCGGTGTCGGGCACGATGTACGAGGAGGTGGCTAACGAATGCCA
>CAYWNR010000313.1:0-4793 GCA_964459705.1 uncultured Gemmatimonadaceae bacterium
TGAAGATCATCGCCGACGAGGCGCGGCCGGTGGCGGAGGTGCGCAAGTCGGTGCCACCGAACGTGGCCGCGGCGGTGGCGAAGGCGCTGGAGAAGCTGCCGGCGGACCGGTTCGAGACGGCGAAAGCGTTCGCCGATGCGCTGGTGGATCCGGGGTTCCGCCTGGCGGGGCCGGATACGACAGGCGCTGGAGCCGTCTCCTCGTCCGGTCGCATCGGCTGGCGTGGACGGTTGCGCGATGCACCCTTCGTCGGCGTCGCTCTCGTCGCTGCCGTCGCCATCGCGGCCGCTGCGTGGGGTTGGCTCAGGCCGGGCGCGCCGGCGCCACCGATGGCCGAGCGCGAGATCGTGCTTGGGGCCATGGGCACGAGGCCCGGCAACGTGGAGTCCGGCACGGCCATCGCACCAGACGGATCGGCCATCGTCTACGTCGACACCAGCGCCGCCGGAGTTCGCCAGCTGATGCTCAAGGAGCGCGACCGGCTGGCTCCCCGGGTTCTCGCCACCCTCAAGGGTGAGTACGAGCCGGGGCCCTCGTTTTCGCCGGACGGGCAGTCGATCGCATTCCTCGACGGCACGCTCTACCGTGTCTCGCGAAGCGGCGGCGCCCCGGTACGGCTTTCCGATTCGAGCGGGACCTTCACGACGGCGTGGCTCGACAACGGTACCATCGTCTGGATGGACCGGGGCAGCACGCACCTGTACGCCGCGCCGTCCTCCGGCGGGCCGACCCGACGGGTGCTCTCCGTGGATTCGGCGGGGACCACCTACCGGCACGTCTCACCGATCCCGGACGCCGATGCCGTGCTCGTCTCCGTCCTCGGACCCCATCCGCGCGTCGTGGTGCTGGACCTCGGGACCGGGAAGACCCGGGTGCTTCAGCCGGGCGCGGTGAACGCATGGGTGCTCGGCCACCGGTTGCTGTACGTCGAAGGCAACGGGGCGCTCTACAGCGCTCCCTTCGATCTCAATAGGCTCACCGTCTCGGGGGCCGCCGCCGCGGTGCTGGACAGCATCCAGATCAACAGCTATGCCGCCACGAACCCGAGCGGGGATCTCACGGTGGGGGCAGACGGGACACTGCTCTATGTGCGGCGGTCGCCGCTTGCCGCCGGGACGGAGCAGCATCTCGCGCGCGTCGCCATGGACGGCAGCGCCGAGCCGCTGGATACGGCGCAGGCCGCCCCGGTGGCGTACCTCGGCGGACTCGATCTTTCGCCGGATGGGCGGCGCGTGGCCATGAGCCTCACGGAATCGAAGTCGGGGCGCAGCGACATCTACGTGTACGACCTGCGGGGCGGCCCGCCGACGCGGCTCACGTTCGACGGTACGACCAACATCCGCCCCGCCTGGTCTCCCGACGGCAAGCGGATCATGTACGTCTCGGACGCCGGCGGCGGGCCGCTCCGCCTCTGGGTGAAACCGGTCGACGGCGCCGGCGCGGCCCGTCTGCTGATCGATATCGGGGGGATCTACGGCGGCGAGTGGTCTCCCGACGGGCGCTGGGTCGTGTACCGCACCGACGCGGCCGTGACCGGCACCCGCGACATCCTGGCGGTCCGCACGGACGGCGACAGCACGCCCGTGCCGCTCGCCGCGACGCCGGCGCAGGAGCTCGCCCCGGCGGTCTCGCCCGACGGGCACTGGCTCGCCTATTCGTCGGATGTCAACGGCTTCGACCAGGTGTTCGTGCGGCCCTTCCCGGAGGCGGCGAGCGGCGTGTGGCAGGTCTCGTCCGGGGTCGGCCTCGCGCCACGCTGGTCGCACGATGGCCGCACGATCTTCTACCAGAACACGCGCGACCAGTTGTTCGCTGCCGACGTGAGCACGGCCCCCACCTTCCACATCGAGCGGGAGCGGGTGCTCTTCTCCGGTCCCTACTTCGCCTACGGATACTATCACATGTACGCCGTGGCCCCCGACGACCGGCACTTCGTGATGCTCGAGCTCCCCCCGGGCGCCCTGGGCCAGGGCGCACACTTGGTGGAGATCGATCACTGGCGGCCGGCGCCGGACGTGCAGCCGGACGGGGGACGATGACGGATCGCGGCGGCCTGAGCGCCGCCCTCGCCGACCGCTATCGCATCGAGCGCGAACTCGGCCAAGGCGGCATGGCGACGGTGTATCTCGCCCACGACCTGAAGCACGACCGCAAGGTGGCCATCAAGGTGCTGCACCCCGAGCTGTCGGCGGTGATCGGCGCCGAACGCTTCCTGCGCGAGATCAAGACGATCGCGTCGCTGCAGCATCCGCACATCCTCGGTCTGATCGATTCGGGAGAGGTCACCGAAGGCCATCCCGAGCAAGGCGAGGGATCGCGCACGGCGTATTACGTCATGCCGTACGTCGAAGGCGAGTCGCTGCGCGACCGGCTCCGTCGGGACAAGCAGCTGCCGGTGGCCGATGCGATTCGCATCGCCGGCGAGGTGGCCTCGGCGCTCGACTATGCCCATCGCCACGGCGTCATCCATCGCGACATCAAGCCCGAGAACATCCTGCTGCACGACGGCCAGGCCCTCGTGGCCGATTTCGGGATCGCCCTGGCCGTGAGCAGCGCCGGCGGCACCCGGATAACCGAAACGGGGATGTCGCTCGGCACGCCGCACTACATGTCGCCCGAGCAGGCGATGGGCGAGCGCGAGATCACCGCGCGCAGCGACGTCTATGCGCTCGGTTGCGTGACCTATGAGATGCTGATCGGTGATCCACCGTTCACGGGAAGCACCGCCCAGGCGATCGTGGCACGGGTCCTCACCGAAGCGCCGCGACCGATGACGGCGCAGCGCCACACGATCCCCGCGCACGTGGAACAGGTGGTGCTCAAGGCGCTCGAGAAGCTCCCGGCCGATCGCTGGGGATCGGCGGCGGAATTCGCCGAGGGCCTCGCCGGGCGCGGCAGGACGATCGTGCCGGCCGCCCGTTCGCGTCCCGACACGCGGTGGTGGGCCATCATCGTCGCCGGGACCCTGCTCGGCGCGGCGGCCGGATTCCTGGTCGGCCGGAGTCGCGCGCCGGCCGCGCCGGCCGCCGGCCCCGCGTACATGGGAGAGCGCCTTGGCGGCCCGCAGATCGCGATGCAGCCGCGGCTCTCGCCCGACGGGAAGATGCTGGCCTTCATTGGCATGGTCGGCCGGCAGTCGCAGGTCGGTGTGCTCAACACGGTTTCCGGTGACTGGAAGATGCTCACGCACGACACGACGCAGGGGTTGGCGGAAAGCGTCGTCTGGTCGGCCGACGGTTCGCGCATCTTCTACGATCGGTTTTCCGAGGCGCCGCGCGGCGTGTACAGTATCTCACCGCTCGGAGGCGAAGAGCGCCTGGTGCTCCACGATGCGTGCAGCCCGTATTCGCTGTCCGATGGGAGCCTGCTGGTGTTGCGCTACAACGCCAATCGGCTGCTCCAGCTCTTCCGCTACTGGCCCCAGACCGGAAAGATCGATTCGCTCGCCGCCATCTCGAACCTGATCTGCAATGCGACGTCAACCTGGATGGACGTCTTTCCCGGCGAAGAGGAAGCGGTCTTCGTCGGTGGAATCCATGGCGTGGCCTCGGTCGATACGATGTTCGCGATCGACTTGAAGACCGGGACGTCGCGAGTGCTGTCAACCCACGTGGGAAGTGCGGCCGTCGCGGCGATGCGGGTGGCGGCAGACGGCCAGTCCGTCCTCGTTGCCGAGCCGTTCGGCGACGAATTGGCGATCCGGGCGATTCCGCGCGATGGCTCCGACCGACAAAGGACCCTGCTGACGGTCACCTCGCTGATCTACGCGATCGACGTGGGGAAGGATGGGAGTCTTTACCTCGATCAACACGATCGCCCGGTGGAGGTCCTGAGCTGGTCCCCGACGACGGGTCGGCTCGACCGGATGCCGCTGCCCGAGGCCAATCGCGTCGCCGGCATCCTTCCGCTGGGTGACGGGACGATATTGGGAGCGGCCGTTTCGGGCGGCGTCAGCCGCATCGTCGCCTACGCTCCTGGAAAGGACCCCGTGGAATTTCTCACCTCGGGCGAGGCGGCCCAGCTGCCGGTCGTGGCACTCGGCACCGATCGCGTCATGATGCGAACGCAAGGCGACACGAGCCCCTCGTTGATCATTGCCTATGCGGCAAACGGCCAGATTGCGGGGAGGATTCCCGGGTTCAACCACGCCGTGTTCGCCGGCTCGCCGGACGGGAACACGATCTACTATGCGGACTCGGGCGCCATCTGGGCGATGCCGAGCGACGGTGGTCCCGCCCGGAGGATCCATGATGGCGACGCGGTCGCGCCGGACCCGCACGGGAAGTACCTGGTCATCCAGTTGGTCGGTAGGGGCGGCAATCAGCTGCTGCGGGTCTCACTCGACGGGAGCGCGGCGCAGGAGATCCCGGTCCGAAGCTCGCTGCCGATAGCCGACAATTTCCTGGCCCCGAACGCCGTCGGGCCCGACGGACGAATCGCCGTCGAGATTGGCCCGCCGTCGTTGTGGTACTGGCCGCCCGCGATTCTCGATCCCCGGACGGGTACGCTGACCGTGCCCCCCGGCTTCGGTTACGACGGGTACGCCGGCTGGAGTCCCGATGGACGGTTCGTTGCCACGTCGTATGGACTGCAATCGACCATGTGGCGCTTCCGGCCAATCACCGGCGCGACGCGGACGCCATGAACCCACGATTCACGGCCGCGCTGGCCGACCGCTACCGCATCGAGCGCGAGCTGGGGCAGGGCGGCATGGCCACCGTCTATCTGGCCGAGGACCTGAAGCACGACCGCAAGGTCGCCATCAAGGTCCTGAAGCCGGAGCTGGCCGCCGT
>CAYWNR010000314.1:0-4792 GCA_964459705.1 uncultured Gemmatimonadaceae bacterium
CACCGATAGGCGCGCCCGCTGAGTTTGTCGCTCGCTGGTCATGCGCTAACCGTTATGCAGCCCTGAGAGCTCGGTGAACGATCAAGATCTTGTGAGGGCCCTGGCCGAGGCCGTTGCGAAGCAAAGGGGCTACGCAGACTTCTTCCATTGGCACGAGAAGCGCCAGAAGGAACTCGGCCTCCTAGAGGCGTTTGCAGAAGCCGCCGTGCAAAGCGGCCTCCCAGTATCGGAACCCCGACTCGAAGAAGAGGGCCGGGACCCACCCGATGCTTGGGTGACGCTCGAAGGCAGAAGGATCGCCATCGAACTCACGGAGTTCGTCGACCAGGAACTGGTGCATGCGCAGCGACAAGACGGCCAATCCCACTGGCGGTGGTGGACGCAGCAGGACTTTGAGGGGAAGCTCGTTTCGGTGGTTCGGGGCAAGGACCACGCGGGGTTCGGCACGACAGTTGACTACTGGCTCGTAATCCACTGCGATGAGCCGGCCTTGAGCGCTGAGCTCGTAGCCCGCTATCTCGCTGCGCTGACGCCGATTCCCACGCGCGGCGTGATCCGACCATTCATGCTGCTCTCCTACGAGCCGGCTCTCAAGAGGTATCCTCTACTTGAGGTGACGGTGGATAGGGCTGCATAACCCGGGCTTCCTGCTGTCGGGCTGCGCGCCTGGCGTTGCGCTCACTCGCGTGGCAGGTTCCTTGGTAACGTCGTTGACACACGTTGCTGCTGGAGAGACGATGCCCGTAGCAGAAGCCCAAGGTCGTTAGGCGGCACGCGATGCCGGCACTTGGGTGGGGCAAGCATCCACGGCCTCCCGCTCTCTGGGAGCGGTTCAACAGATTGCGCTTCCGGCTTGCGACGCCTATTCCGGTTCCGTTGCTCCAGGTTCGGGCGTTCCGGGCTGCTCCCGGCAGTACAGAGCTGCTTGCCGAACGCCTCGCCGCCGCGGTTCGGCTCCTCCAGAGTGTGACGCCTCTTCGGCTCGCGTACCTCCGGCGCGACCTACCGTTCATCCTCGTAGCCTTCGGCCCGTGCGCGGGGCAGTGCTTGGATAGAGTTGGTATCTGCCTCCTAAACACCGACGACGTTCTCTGTCAGGAACTCAGCGTGGAAGTCCTTGCGCTGGTGCTGGTCCACGAAGGAACACACGCCAGATTGGCGCGGCTCGGGTTCGAGAACGAAGGAAAGCATCGTGCCCGAATCGAACGGTTGTGCCGGCTGGCCGCAGTCACGGTTGGGACCAGACTCCCCGGCGCCGAGGAGTACGTTGCGTGGCTCCAGGAGATGGAGCTTAGTCACGAGTCCTTCGCTGATGACGAGTACTGGACCGACGCCGCATTGATGCAACGCGTCAACGAGCGCGTGCGAGCTCGCGGCTGGGCCGCCGTGGTCGGGAGTTGGGTCGCGCGCATCTTGGTACTACTCGAGCGCGCCATTCAGAAGCGTGCCGCCTAACGGGCGCTTGCTGCTGTCGGGCGCGCGCTAGCGAGCCGCTCACTCGCGTGGTAGGCTCCTTGATAGCGTCGTTTGATCAGACGTTGCTGCTGGCTGGGCCCGCAGCAGAACCGCAGACACGTTAGACCGCACGACAATAGAAACCTAGGTAGAACAGGGCTTCGTTCGGTCCTATGACGGCGTCGCGACCGTGCCGCAAAAGAGTGATGGGTGCGCTCCCCTTCAAGGAAGCGCCCAACTGTACCGTTCACTACGGGAGGTGCGCGATGAGTAGCGGCGCTGCATTCCGCACGTCGCGACGCGGGCTGGTGCTGGTGGGGTTGGCGATTCTCCTGGGTGCTCCGCTCGTGGCGCAGCGATCGTCCAGGTCGCCGCTCAAGTGGCCATCGGCCAGTAGGACACCGGCCCCCGGCGTTCTGCCCGGAGGCGCGGTTCCCGCCTCGCTGGTCGATCTGGTGACCAGGGCGAAGCGGTCCGCCTGGCCCCTCACGAATCCGCCCATTGCAACAGGCACGTCCTCCACGATCGACGAGACGGAGCCGAACAACTCGCTCGGCCTCGCCGAGGCCGTCGCCTTTGGGGATACGGTCAACGGCACGATCAGTCCGGCATTCGACATGGATTTCTTCGCGGTCGACCTCACGGCCGGCATGCTGCTTGACTTCCACGTCGTCCCGACCGCGGGATCGGCGCTCAGCCCCTACATCGCCCTGATTTCGGCCGACAGCCTGCTGCTCGGCGAAGATACGGCTTTCGGGGGGACGGAGACGCGAATCGTGTATCAGGTCCCGAGCACAGGGCGCTATCTCCTGGAGGTGAGGGACTATTACTTCGGCGGCGGTACCAGTTACGGCTACCGCCTCTCGACCGGCAACTTCGAAGTGGGCGAGGTCGAACCCAACAACACCGCTGCCCAGGCGACTCTGGTCGTTCTTGGTGACACCGTGTCCGCGGGTGCGGGCCCCGGGGACGTGGACTTCTTTGCGGTTGACCTCGAGGCACGCACGTACCTCGGGGTCGAGTACGTACCACTCGCGGAGCACCTGGAGCTGGAATTGAGAGTTCTTGCTTCGGACGGCGCCACCGTCCTGCTCGGCGATACGGTGGACATCATCAATCCCAGCTCGGTCCGGTACTACGCCACCGCCGCCGGCCGATACTATGTGGCCACGCGCGCGCTCTACAACACGAGCGGCTTCTATGGAGTACATCTCGTCCCGCTCCCCGCTGGCCCCGGCGATCCGCTCACGGTGATCGTGGAGAACTTGGGAATTCCCGGACTTGCCGTCGCCGGCCTTTCCGGCGACGTGTACGCTTTTAACATCGTCGGCTTTCGATTGCTGCATGTCTCGGCTGCGGGCGATGTCACTGTCCTGCCGAGCGGTTCCTACGTGACTGCGCTGGCCGTGGATGGCTTCGGCTACCTGCTCGCCGCCGCGTCGGGGTCCATCCTCCGGTTCGGCCCGAAAGGCATCGGGAGCCCGTTCGTAACTGACGCTCCCAACGTCTCGGCGTTGGCGGTCGCGCCGGATGGAGACGTGTGGGCCATGGGGTGTTCGAACGCCATCTGCCCCTTCCTCTGGCATTACTCCGCTACCGGCGTTCTGAAGGACTCCAGCAGGATCAGCGGGATTTCGGTGAGCGGATCCAGCATGGCCTACTCGCCGAGCGGTGTGCTGCACGTGATCGGGTGGGATGGCGTTGTATACCGCATGACGGAGAATGGTCTGACGGTCGCTGTCTCGGATTCCAACACGGTCTTCAGGTCGCTCGCGTTCGACAAGGACGGCTATCTCTACCTCGCGGATGAATACCAGGGAATCCGCTTGTACGACCCGACGTACAACGTCGTGGAAGCACCCTTCGCCGGCATGATCCTGGGCGCGCCGCTGAGCCTGATGTTTCTGCGTGACGCGTCGCAAGCCATGACCGCCCGCCTGGTGATCGCTAATGGTGACCAGGTCGGATGGACTCCGTATCAGGGCGCACTGCTCGAGGCAAACCCTGGCAGCGTGCGTGCCCAGGGCTATCCGCCACAGCCACGCCTGCTGCGCATTGCCGAAGCCCCGCACAGCCCTGGGCAGGTCGGAGCACCCTACTTGGACACCCTGCAGCTGGTTGACCCGCCGACCACGGTGCGCTGGGCGGTGACGGACGGTACCCTGCCGAACGGCATCACGCTCGACTCCCTCAGCGGTGTGCTGAGCGGCGTTCCGGATCACCATGGCACGTTCAGGTTCTCGGTACGCGGTACGTCCGGCGATCGCCTGGGTCCGGGGACCTTCACCATCGTCATCTACGAGCCGAACCTCATGGTAGCGGACATCGTGAACGCCATTCTCGGTGTATCCGACCTGCTGACAGAAGACGAGCAGCGCTTCTTGGATCTCCAGGGGAATCAGAACGGACAGCTAGATGTCGGTGACGTGCGAGCCTACCTGGCCGCGCGGAGGCAGCTGCCAGGGCTCGACGTGAGCGCGTTGCGGCCGAAGGGGGAGCGATGATGCTCCGTCGGATGCGATTTGTCGTGGTCGTGCTGATGGCAGGGGCCTGTGGCGGCGGTGTCACCAGCCCGGCCGCTCCGGCAACTGCAACAGCCACGCTCTCTTCGACGGCGACGGACGGGGCCATCCTCCTGCGGGTGACCGGCCCGGGCTTCGACAACGCGCCCGTTGCCGCAAACGAGGGCCTCTTGCTGTACTCGCGGCAGGTCTCCGAGTCCGAGTGGATGGTGGCCGTCTTTGGGAACGTGGCGGACGGTGCCCTCTTCACAGTTGGCGTTCCGGACGGTCGCAAGATCAGCAGCTACGCGGCAAGCGTGGTGCAAGTGGCCGATCGCGGCAACGATCTGCGCATCGCTCTCGCCGGCTACTCGGTGGTCCTCACCGTATCGGGACCGAGTTCGGGCGAGTAGAGGGTTCCTTTGGCAACACGCCCGCTCCTTGCGAATCGAAAGACGCTGCGGCAGCGACACCTTGACCCCCGCCCGTGCGTAACAGTGGGTTGGTTCCTCCGGCCGCCGTGAGATCGTGCTTCCAAGGACAATCCAGACGCTCCGGCGACGCGCCACGATGGGGTTCATTGGCGCTGGAAGCAATTCTGGATCCTCTTCGCAGACAAGCCGGCCCGTATTGACCTCTCGCCCGCAGGTCATTTCCAGACCGTTAGACCGACGAGTGAATGTCTCGGTACAAGTCTGCCAAAGAGGTCGAGGAAGAGTACCTGAAGGTCATGTGCCCTGGACTGGGAGCCCTTTTTCACGCGCTATATCTCGAGGTGGTATGGTGCAGGATGTCTTTTTCGAGGATACACTCCTCGCCATTGCGCGACTCGCCGG
>CAYWNR010000315.1:0-4021 GCA_964459705.1 uncultured Gemmatimonadaceae bacterium
TTCCACCCGGCAGCGCCACGCTCGGCGCAGCGGTGAACTCCTCGGCAAGCCGGTGTATGGTCTCGGCCGACACCCCAGTCCGGGCCGCCGTCGCCTCCGGTTCGTACTGGGCGAGCAGCGCCTTGAGGGATCCGGCATCCGCGGGCGCCCGGTCCGCATGGTGATTCGCGACGACGTGGGCGAGGGTCAGCGCGACGATGGCCTCCGTCCCCGGTGTGGGCGCGATCCACTCGTCCGCGTTCATCGCCGTCATGCTCATGCGCGGCTCGACGTGGACGTATCGTCCCATCCGCCCGTCGTGGTAGCCATGGGCCCGCGCAAAGGCGCGCGTTTGGTCCACCGGACTCACCCACGTCTCCAGGAAGTCGGCGCCGAACGACAGCACGTACTGGGCTTCGCCCAGCCGGTAGGTCGGCACCGCCCCAACTCCGAACACGTCCGCGCCCGCGCGGCGCAGCGCCTCGTAGGCGAACGGCTCGAACACCAAGTGGTTGTGTGAGCCGAACGCCCCCAACCACTCGCGCACCAACTCGTGGAGCGTGCCGCGCTCGTCGCCGGTGACGAACCAGAGCCCGTCCGGGGAAACGCCCGCGAGCCGCTCGGTAACGCGCGCGAGCGCGTCGTCCCAACTGATGGCCTCGAAGCCGCCCGAGGCGGTGCGCGCCATGGGGCCCCGGAGCCGGTCAGGATTGTAGGTCCCCTGCAGAGCGGTTTGGCCGCGCGCGCAGAGTCGACCGGCATTGATGGGGTGGTCCGGATTGCCCTCGACCTTCACGGCCCGGCCCTCGCGGACCCGCACGTGCACCCCGCAACCGGCCGGGCACTCGCGGCAGGTCGAGGCGTAGAACGTCGCGATTCCCGGGATCTGGTCCTCGACCGGGACCAAATACGGAATCAGTTTCTCCACCCGTTCGGTCGAGCACCCGCCCATGGCGGCCGCCCCACCCCCCGTGACGCCCAGCACCTTGAGGAACCGGCGGCGGTTCATTCCGGCGGACCCGGCGGACGCGTTGGACGTAACGGGACCGCCGGGACCACCGGGACCACCGGGACCGCCGGGACCGCCGGGACCGCCGGGTCCATCGGGACCGCCTAGTAGTGGCATGCGCTGCAATCCGTGGTCACTCCGTGGCCCGGTTGGTCTTTGTATTCCTTGTCCATGTGGCATCCGACGCACCAGCCCATCTTCATCGAACCGAACCGGTACACCTGGGGCATCCGTTCCACCTCACCATGACACTCCTTGCATTCGAGCTCGCCCTTCACGACGTGCTGCATGTGCGGGAAGTGGACGAACGGAGACAGGTAGTCGACCTCCAGCCACTCGATGGTCTGATTCGCGGCTCTGGCATCGCGCAGCTTCTGCACCTCGGGATTGCCGGAGCCCACGATCAGATGGCACCCCATGCAAGACGCGGTGGACGGCATGCCGGGATTCGGGCCCCGCTCGACGTACGCGTGGCAGTACTTACAGTCGATCTTGTATTGACCGGCGTGCACGTCGTGGCGGAAGAAGATCGGTTGGCGCGGACCCGGCAGGCCCGTCGTATCGACGTCAGCGGGGGCTTCAAACTTCGACGTGTCGGTGACGGCCGCGGTTCCTTGCGGCGGGGATTGCAAGCGCATCGCGCCCGTCACGAACAGGACGAGGGTGCCGACCGCGACCACCACCCCCACCCTGGTCATCGGCACGACCCACCTAGCCATAGCCCACCTTGCTTCGCAGTGACACGCCCGGGATGACTGCCTGGGATCGCGGGCGAAGGAATGCAAAACACGTTGCCGGCCCCGGACGGCTCACAGGGCGGGGCGCGGCCGTGGGTAAAATAGCGAAGGGCACCGGGACGGCAACCGCCGATCAGTACCCTACTTAAGCCATCCGCGCAGATTGCCGCCGGTGAGGCGATCCAGGCGCCCTTCCGACCCTTCGAGCAAGTCGAGCTTCGCGAATGCCCCGTCGCCGATGCGGAGCGGCATCCCGGTGCCGAGCGCGAACCGTTCTTCCCCGACAGTGCCGAGCAGGGTCGCCAGGTCGTCGTCCGGCGGCCCCCACACCCAGGAGATATCCCACAGCACCCGCCGGAACTCGTCTGGCGTGAGCCCGAAGTGCACCTCTTCGATGAAGTCGCGATTCGCGTGCGTGACGACCAGTCGCGCCCCGGCGTCGCACCGCGCCAGCGCCCGCACCGCCGAAGCCGGCAGGTCGGGCACGCTGTCCAGTGGATGCCGCTGCCGCAGGTCCTCGAAGCGTACGGTCAGAACCACGGCCAACTGGAGCGCGGCGGCGGCCTGGACGAGCCCCTGCACGGCCGTTCCCGCCGGATCGACGACTTGTTGCATCGGATAGGTGCGGACGCCGGGAGCGCCGGCGTCGGCCGCCGCCTGGAGGTCCTCCTCCCACGCCGGGAGCCCGGGGTGCACGGTTGGGATCGGGATCAGTCGGGGGGCGTGGGGCGCGACGAGGACATCGAGGTTGCGATTGGCCGCCCGCGGGTCCCGATGCCACGGCGCCCCAAGGTCTCCAACCCAGGCCGCGTCGATACCCAGCCGATCCATCTGCCCGACAAGCGCGTCCGGGGTCGCGCCCGGCAGCACCCGGAACGGATAGGCTCCGACGAATGTCGCCACATCCACGATCATCGGAAGCACCCCTCGGGGAAGATCGCCTGCGCGTTCGTGGCGCGAATGGCCGCCAGGTCGTCCGCGGGGAGGCCGAGCGACTCCAGGTAGCGGAGCTTCGCGAGCCCGGTATCGAGGGTGATGTCGGCGCCCCACAGGAGGCGGCGCGGCCCCACCGCCTCGAGCACCGCCTCGAGCATGCCGTTGTCGAGCCCGCTTCCGGAGAGGTCGACCCAGACATTCGGCACATCGGGCACGACACGAAGGGTGTGCTGCCAATCCCCGCCGCCACCGAGGTGCGCCAGGATGAACCGGGTGGCGGGGTGACGGGCCGCCAGCTCGCACAGCTCGAGCGCGTCCGACGCTTCCTGACCGGACCACTCTCGCCGCCGGTGTTGCCAGATGTGGTGGAGGATCGGCACGCCGCGCCCGCCGGCGAGGGCCGCGATGGGATCGAGCAGTGGGTCATTGGCCCGGCGGCTAGCCGCCAGCTTCACCCCGATCATGCCCGCGGCCACGCGCCGGTCGATCTCGTGCAAGGCGTGTTCGGTCTCGTTGGGATTCACGACGCAGTAGCCGTAGACCAGCTTCGGGTGCGCGCGGCACAGCGCGAGCATCGCGTCGTTGGCGTGCTCCACATCCTCTTTGGATGGAAAGTAGATGGGCGACCGCGCGCCCCACGATCCCAGGATGGACGCCACGTGCGCCGTGATCCCGATCCGCTGGCCAATTGCCAACCGGCGGGCGTTGACCGCCTGCCAGTCTGCCCGGGGCGACAGGTTCGTGTGGAAATGCGCGTGCACGTCGATCAGCATTTGCCACCCACCTCGGCCACCGCCTCCTCCAACCGCTCCAGCGCCGTCCCAACCACTGCTTCATCGTGCACCGCTGAAACGAAGTTATACGGACCGCGGCGTACCAGCACCCCTCGCGCCGCGGCGGCGCTCGCTACCTGTGCGGAGATCTCCGCATTGGCAAATCGCAGGAACGAGAACTCCGGCACCCCGCGCACATCCGTCACGACGTGCGGCCAGCGGTCCGCCACCGCGCGACACCCGTCGAGCCAGCGCTCGCCGGCGTGGCGGAGGCGACCGATGGCGTCCGTCTGCTCGCATACGTCGAGCACCGCCAGCGCCCCGGCCAAGGCGAGGGTTTCCGTCGCCAGCGTGGACGAGATCCACGTGCGGGTGGCAGCGCCCACCAGCGCCACATCCCCCGCGACCGCCGCAATCGGGAGCCCGTTTCCCAACGCCTTGCCCAACACGACCGCGTCGGGATGCACGTCGTAGCGGGCGGCGGCTCCACCGATCCCGAATCGGATACCCGTCTTGATCTCGTCGAAGATCAACGCCGCCCCGACCTCGTCGCCCAAATCCGATCAACCCCGCTGTCCCCCGAAAAC
>CAYWNR010000315.1:4031-4786 GCA_964459705.1 uncultured Gemmatimonadaceae bacterium
TCAATTCGGCTTCGTCGCCGGTTTCGGCCACGATCAACGCCGCACCGACTTCGGTGGCTCGGTGCCGGACGAGCCCCAGCCATTGCGCGTTGGGCGGATCTTCCACCACGGGCTCGATGACAACGGCCGCCGGGGCCGGGACCTCGGCGAGCGCGGCTTCCAGATCGGCCACGTCGTTGAACCGGACCGGCCGGTGGAGGGCGCGAATCGCTCCCGGGACGCCCGGCGTTTCCTGGCACCAGTCCAGCCAGCCGTGATAGCCGCTCGTGATCACCGCCTCCCGACCGGTGGCCACGCGCGCCATGCGGACCGCGGCGGCCACGGCTTCGGCGCCGGTCTTATGGAACCGAACCGCGGTCGCACCTGGCACCCAGGATAGCAGTCGTTCCGCGAGCGCTTCCTCTTCGACCGGGGGCAGCGAGCTGACGCCCCCGCGACCCGCGGCGGCCGCCACGGCCGCAACGACCGCCGGATGCCCGTAACCCAACGCCACCGCTCCCAGCGCCATGCCGAAATCCAGATACGCGGTGCCTCGTGTGTCCCACACGCGGCAACCCGCGCTCGCCACCATCTGGCGCGGTCCGGCAAGACCACCGAACAGCGCGTCTGCCCGCTTGCTGCCGGTGGAGGTCTGACCGGGGATCGGGCCGTCGCGCTCCGCCGTCATCGCACGCCCTTCCGCTCCAGAAAGCGGACCACTTCGATGCACATGGCCGTGAGGAGCTTTGCCTCCCGGGCATCGAGCGGTGTCCGGT
>CAYWNR010000316.1:0-4784 GCA_964459705.1 uncultured Gemmatimonadaceae bacterium
AACCACTCGGCCGCGAGGCCGAGCGTGTCGGGAAAGAACCCCTCGGCCGGATGCGCGTCCGTCCACTCCAACACGTAGCACCCCGCTTGGGCCTCGGCGGGCTTCACGACCGGCAGGTGATGCGCACACGCCGCCGTCAACACCAGGAGCAACAAGGCTGCGGTACGGTTCACGGTGCCGTATCCCCGGAAGCGTAGGCCGGGTTCTTCAGCATCCGATCGACTTCCTCCTGGCCCCGCGCCAGCCGCGCGACGGCGTCGGACACGTCGCGCGCGGCCGCCAGGTCCGCCGTCACGCTTTGCACGGTGCCGACGCCGGCGTGCATCCGCAGGAGATTAAGCCGCACGGTCTCGAGCGCGGTCACCGCGTCCCGCAGCCGGTCCTCGGCGACGCCGCGTTCCCGCTCGAGGCGCTCGCGCACCTCGGCGCGGCGGTCGGCCGCCTGCGCCGTACGCTCGTTGCCGACCTCGGCGAGCAGCGCGGTCAGCTCCTCGATCCGCGCGCGCACTACCTGAGCGTTGGCCTCGAGTCCTCGCACCACCTTGGGGAGATCGGGGAGCTGGGCCCGTACATCCTTCGGTAACTCTTCGAACAACCGGTCGGCGGCGAGGCCGATGGCCAGCTCCGTGGGGCGATGCGTGACACCGGTGGCGACCACCCCCCGGGCGGCGCCGCGAGTGGCGAGTCGATAGATCCAGGCGCCGAGCTTGCTTTCCCAGAACTTCTGGGCCCGCTTTCCCCACACGTCGCGCCGCCGCGCATCGTGCTGAGATACAACCACGCCGCTCGCGCCGAATGCGATGATCGAGAAACTGAAGGTCGACCACAGCGTCCCGGGGTTGAGCACCCCCGAAGTCAGCAGAGCCGTACCGGCGGAGACGGCAGCGAGGCTCAGCGATCCCCACATGACCGGTCGGGCGATGCGCGCGAGGACACTATGGCGTCGACCAAACTCGAAACGGATCTCTTCCTCTCGCTGCGCGACGTCCTCGCGAATCGCGAGACGCAGATCCTCCAAGCCATGACCAGCGCGGACGAGCTTCCGCGCTTGGCGCAGGATCGAGAAACCGGGCAGCGAGAGCAGTCCTCCCCAAACACCCACGCCCAGCAGCGCGACGTCCCACTGGCGAGCCAGGATCCCTCCCACGATCCACGGGACGCAGATGAACGTGCTGCCTAGCAATAACCAGGCGCTTGCGGACTGATACGATTCGCGGCTCCGCTTGACGAACACCCGCAACGGGACAGGCAGCTCCTTCCGGCTGGTGACCGCCTGGGTGAGCGCTTCCGCGAGAGCCTCACCGGTCGCGAACCGCTCGTCCGGCGCCTTGGCGAGGCAGCGATCCATCGCGCGTGCCAGGCGGGCCGGGACTTCCGGCGCGGCGCTCACGAGGGGCGGTGCCGGTTGGGTGATGTGCTTGGCGAGAATCGCGGACACGTTCGGTCCGTCGAACGGGAGCCGGCCGGAGAGGGTGTAGTACCCGACACAGCCCAGCGCGTAGAGATCGCTGCGGCCGTCGATCGGTTCACCCGACGCCTGCTCGGGACTCATGAACTCCGCGGTGCCGACGATCTCGCCGACATCCGTGAGCCCTGGGGCATCGTGCGGCTGCGCGATCCCGAAATCGGTGACGAGCGCGCGGCCCGTGGAGACCTCGAGCAGGATGTTGTCCGGCTTCACGTCCCGATGGATCACACCTTGCGCGTGGGCGTAGGCGAGGGCCCAGGCCACCTCGCGCAGGATGCGGGACGCGTCCGATGGCGGCAGCGGGCCGCGTTCGCGGATCCGTTGGCCGAGTGTCTCGCCGTCCACATACGCCATCGCGAAGAACACGAAGTCGCGCGCCTGGTCCGCCGCGTAGATCGGTACGATGTGCGGGTGGGAGAGCTTCGCGGCAGTGCGGGCTTCGCGGAGGAACCGCTCGCGGAGTGCTGGCTGGGCCGCGAGGTGCGCCGGGAGCAGCTTCAGCGCAACGGGGCGGTCGAGCGAGACCTCGTGCGCGAGATAGACGATGCCCATGCCGCCGCGGCCCAGCTCGCGCTCGAGCGAGTACCGGCCGGCGAGCGCTTCCTGGAGAGCAAGGAACTGGGTGTCGGTGGCGGACATGTCGCCCCCACGATGGAGAGCGGCAGGACTGGGGTCAAGGACGAAGCGTCCTACAGCTTCTGGAGCAGCGCGTTGAAGCGCGGGTCTTCCCGTATGCTATCGAGGTCCGAGTCGTTCTCGAGCCACTCCCGGTGGCCGAATCCGTTTTGGACGGCGTTGTCGAGGCACGCGAGCGAGTCGTCCGCCATGCCGCCCACCGCGTAAACGCACGCGACGTTGTAGAGGATCCCCGGGTCCGTGGGATCGAGCGCCCTCGCTCGCCCAGCCCAGTCGAGGGCGCGCCCGCGATCGTCGAGCTGGATCAGTGCTGCGGCCCCAAGGCACAGCGCTCGGGCATCGTCGGGGTTCAGCTCGAGGTGTCGCTCGGCCACCTGCAGTCCCTGCCGGAGGGCGCTCGTCGCTTCGTCGTTGCGGCCGAGGGTGTGGAGCGGCGTTGCCATCAGCAGGATCGCCTGATAGTCCTCGGGTCGGACCCGTGAGGCTTCCTCGTATTGCCGCACCGCATCTTCGGGTCGCCCTTCTTGAAACAGCGCGCGCGCGTACAGGTAGTGCGCCTCGTAGAGCTTGGGATTCAACCGGATGGCCGTCTCGAATTCGGGGCGCGCCTCCTTGTACTGCCGGTTCAAGGCCAGCGCGAACCCACGGGACGCATGGGCTTCGGCGAGCTCGGGATCCAACTCGAAGGCCTTGCGGCTGGCCGAGTCGGCGCCATCGAGGTTGGCCTTGCTGCCGTCCCAGTACATGTAGAGGAACGCGCAGCAGTCGGCGAGCCCGGCGTATGCCAGTGCGAACTTGGGATCGGTCTCGATGGCCCGCTCGAACATCCGGCGCGCGGACTGCATGCCCGTCCGGCGGAACTGGTGGAAGTACTGGCGACCGCGCAGGTAGTACTCGTACGCCTGCACGTTCTCGGTGGGGGCCCGCTCGATGGCGCGCTTCTCGTCCTCACTCAGTACCACGCGGAGCGCCTTGACGATGTTGCCCGCGATCTCGTCCTGGATGGCGAACACGTCCTCGAGCTGTCGGTCGTACCGCTCCGACCAGAGCTGATAGCCGTCGGCCACGTTGATGAGCTGCGCGGTCACCCGCAGCTTGTTGCCCGCCTTGCGGACGCTGCCTTCGAGCACCGTGGCGACCTTGAGCTTCCGGCCGATGGCGCCGATGTCCTCGTTCTTCCCCTTGAACGCGAACGCGGACGTCCGCGCCGCCACCTGAAGCGCTTGGACCTTGCTCAACGCGTTGATGATCTCTTCGGCGATGCCGTCGCTGAAGTACTCGTTCTCGGGGTCGGCGCTCATGTTCACGAACGGGAGCACCGCGATGGACTTGGCACTGGTGGCGGAACCCGAGGGCATTCCCGGAGGTGTCGACATACCGGCCGGCCAGGTGAGGGCGTGAGCGAGTTGCGACGCGGTCGCGAACCGGGCCGTAGCCGGCTTCTCCAGACACCGGATGACGGCGCTGTCGAGCCAGTCCGGCACGTCTTCGCGGAGCTCGCGGATGGGGCGTGGGGGATCCGTGAATAGCTTCGAGATGATGGACTGGAGCGTGGGGCCGGTGAACGGAGCCGCGCCCGCCACCATCTCATACAGCACGGCGCCGAGCGAGTAGATGTCGCTCCGCCCGTCGAGCTCGGATTCGCCGCCGGCCTGTTCGGGGCTCATGTAGGCCGGAGTGCCGATGGCGGTGCCGGTTTGCGTGAGGCTGTCCGACGCCGCGGCGGTCACGGCCTTCGCGATCCCGAAATCGGTGACCACAGCCTCGCCCTCGTGCAGCATCACGTTCTCGGGCTTGATGTCCCGATGCACGATCTGCTGCCGGTGCGCGTAGTCGAGCGCCGCCGCGACGCCACGGGCGATCCGCACGGCATCCTCGAACGGCAGCTGAGGCTCGCGGTCGAGCCGCTGGCGCAGCGACTCGCCCGGAATGAACGGCATGACGTAGTAGAGCAGGTCACCGGCCTGACCGGAATCGTAGAGCGGCACGATGTGCGGATGCTGGAGCCGCGCCGCGATTTGGATCTCGCGCAGGAACCGGTCCGGCCCGACGGCGGTCGCGAGCTGCGGGTGGAGCACCTTGAGCGCCACGGGACGCTTGTGGCGGCGGTCCTGAGCCAGGAACACCGTCGCCATACCACCGCGCCCAACCTCGCGCTCGATCTCGTAGCGCTCGGCGACCGAGGTGCGAAGTTGCTCGAGAAGGTCAGTCATGGGGCCGGAGAAGATACCCGCCCCCGCCTGCCCCCGTCGAGGGGTGCTGGAGCTCGTCGTTCCTAGTCGGGCTCGCCGCCCGTCGGCCCGTCGGCCCGACGGCCCGTCGTCAATCTCCCCGCCTGCTGCAGCGCACGCCGCAACAGGAACTCGATCTGGGCGTTGACGCTCCGGAGGTCGTCCCGGGCCCAGCGCTCGAGGGCGGCATGGACCCGGGGATCGATCCGGAGCAGCAGGGACTTGCGTTCAACCACGGCAACGCATCGCCAAGGTCACGTGTACAACGATCCGGTATTGAGCACCGGCTGGGTCGCGCGATCGGAACAGAGGACGACGAGCAGGTTGCTCACCATGGCGGCTTTCCGCTCCTCGTCGAGATGGACGATGTTCTGCTTGCTCAGCATGTCGAGCGCCGTCTCGACCATGCCGACCGCGCCCTCCACGATCTTCTGGCGCGCGGCGATGAT
>CAYWNR010000317.1:0-4759 GCA_964459705.1 uncultured Gemmatimonadaceae bacterium
GCGTCGGCTGGGCAGTCGCTGCCGGCGTGACGCTTCTGGTGATGGTACCGAGACACCCCGAATCCGCGCTTGACCTGTGTCGGAACCTGGGCGCGCTTCCACTCGGGGGCGCGGTGCTGGGTGCCACGACCGCTGCGGGTCTGGTATGGGTGATGAAGGAAGAACGGGCTGTCCCGTAGGAGTCGCGCGACGCTGCCAGGGGGCGCCGCACGGGCCGAGTGAGGTGTCGATGAGGCGCGGATGCGTGGGCATGCTCGCCATGCCGGTGTAGGAGGTATCGCGGTGCTTTCGACCGTCGCCGAGATGGGCCGGGACATGTGGCGAGCCGTGCGGATGCTACGCGCGAACGCCAGGTTTGCGTTCGCCGTGATCGGCACGCTCGCACTCGGCATCGGCATCACCACGGCGATGTTCAGCCTCGTGAACGGAATCGTGCTCCGGCCGTTGCCGTTTCCGCAGGCGAGCCGTCTGGTGAGCGTGTTCGAGAGCAACGCCAGTCACGGCTGGCGCGAAGGGCCCGTCTCCGTGTTGGACTTTCAGGACTGGAGCGCGCAGGCTCGCGCGGTGCGACCGATGGTGGCGCTCCGGGGGCGCGCGGTGTTGGTCGCGGGCCCGTCGGGCGGAGATGTCGTGCAGGGCGCCGTGACGTCCGCCGGCCTCTTCCGCATGCTGGGGACCGATCCGCTCATCGGACGCGGCTTCGTCGCCGATGAGGACAAGGCCGGCGCTCCGTGCACGGTCGTTCTCAGCCACCGGCTCTGGGTGACACGCTATGGCGGCGACCGGGCACTCATCGGTACGCCCCTGTCCGTTGACGATCACGTCTGCACCGTCGTTGGCGTGGCGCCCGACATCGATCTGCCCGACGTGGGGGCGCCTTCGATCTGGCTTCCGTTCGGGGTAGGGGTGGAGCGCTGGCGCCAATCGGGCGCGGCAAGCAAGCGCAACTCACGCTTCCTGATCGTCATCGGGAAGCTGAGTCCGGGAACGACGCTGGCCCGGGCCAATGCGGAGATGTCCGCGCTCGCCACGCACCTGGCCTCGTCCTATCCGAATACGAATCGGGGGTGGGGCGCCGCGCTCGTGCCGCTCAAGGACCGGGTCCTGGGCGACTCGCGTCCGGCCCTCATCATGCTGTTCGGCGCGGTCGGGTTGCTCCTGTTGATGGGCTGCGCCAATGTCGCGAATCTCCTGCTCGCGCGCGGGGCCGTACGGCAGCACGAGTTTGCGCTCCGCCTCGCCCTCGGTGCGGGTCGCGGGCGTCTCGCCCGTCAGCTGCTCGCGGAAAGTCTCACGTTCTCGGTGTTCGCCGGCGGGTGCGGGTTGGCACTGGCGTACGGGGTGATGCGACTCCTGCACCTCGTCGCGCCCCACGCCCTGCCGCGATTGGGGAGCGTACATGTCGACGCGACCGCCGTGGTCTTCACCGCCGGGGTTTCGGCGGTGGCGGCACTGGCGTCCGGCTTGGCGCCGGTTCTCTCCGCCACGCAGGTGGGTGGGCGGCACAGCCTGAATCAAGGCGGCCGCACCGCGACAGGAGGTGCGCGCGCCCGGCGCATGCGCGATGTGATGATGGCGACGGAAACCACGCTGGCCGTTGTCCTGCTCACCGGAGGCGTGCTCGCCCTCGACAGCTACTGGACGCTCGATCACGTTGAGCTCGGGTTCGCTCCCCACGACGTGCTGACCGCGAACATCACGCCTTCCTCCGAAACGGGCACGAAGCAACGATCGGTCTCCTACGACCAAGTGCTGCGCTCGGTGGCGTCCCTCCCGGGTGTGGAGTCGGTGGGCGCCACGCAGGTGCCGCCGCTGATGAACAGCCAGTGGTTGACGAGTTTCTCGATTCCGGGACGGCCAAGTCCCGCTCGTCCGTTCACGGTGAGCTTCGTGCGCGTGGCCGGTCCGTACTTCCGGACGATGCGCATCCCGCTGCGGAAGGGTCGGTATTTTGACGAGGACGACGATGCGCCCGGGCGCACTACGGTGATCGTCAACGACGCCTTCGTCCGTCTGTTCTTTCCAGAGGGCCATGCGCTCGGAGCGGAGCTCACGATCTGGGATTCGCATCCGCCGTACGAGATCGTCGGGGTCGTCGGCAATACGATCGAGCGACATCTCGCGCCGACGCTCGAGCCGATGCTGTACGTGCCGTACGCTCAGAATCCCGGGGGCTCTCACATGACGCTGGTTGCGCGCACCGCGGGCCTGGACACGGGGTTGCCCGCCGCCATCAGACGCGCCGTGAGCGCCGCGGCGGGGCCGCGATCGATCACGAGCGTGACCTCGATGGATGGGTCCATCGAGGCTGCGCTCACGCCGCATCGCTATCCGGCCATGTTGCTCGGACTGTTCGCGACGCTCGCGCTGGTCCTGACGTGCGTCGGCGTGTACGGCGTCGTGGCCTACGCGACGGCCCAACGCACGCGGGAGATGGGCATTCGCATCGCCCTCGGTGCCCGCCCGGCCACGGTCGTGGCGGTCGTGATGCGTCAGGCGCTCCGGGTCATCGGCGCCGGCGCGATCGCCGGCGCCATGGGATCGCTCTGGCTCGCGAAGGTGATGCACAGCATCGTATACGGTGGCGGCACGAGTGACGCGATGGTGTTCATCGCGGTTCCGTGCATCCTGGTGTGTGTCGCGGGGCTTGCGGCCTACGTACCGGCGAGACGTGCGAGCCGGATCGATCCGCTGGTCGCGCTGCGCGCTCAGTAGGTGTTGACGCGAATGACCCCGGGAAGCGAGGGACCCTCACGAAGGGAGCCACGATGACAGTGACGCGCCGGCTTCGATCCGCATTCCGGCCCACCGCGGACATCCTCACGGCGTGCCTCGTCCTCACCACCCTCGCGGCCTGTGGCAGGGCGCCCGCGAACGCCGGGAGGTCGGCTGGAGCGCCCGTCGTCGTGCAGCCTTCGGATGTCCATGTGCTGGGCACCTCCGAGGCCATCGCGATCGTCGAGGATCTCGACGTGCTTCCCGACGGCACTGTCTGGGTGCTCAACTCCTCCGAGCCTTTGTTCGTCGGCTTCGGCCCCGACGGCAGCCCGCTCCGGGTGCACGGGCGGCGGGGCGGCGGGCCCGACGAATTCCGGGGGCCGGCGGGCTTCGTGGTCGGCGGCATCGACGGCCAGGCGTGGGTGTTCGACGTCGCGAGGCACATGATGATCGAGGTGTCGCGCCCGGATGGGAGAGGCCGGGAGATTGCGCTGCCGCGTGCGGCCGTTCCTCCCATGAGCCTCATGCCGGGGATCAAGCCGCTGTCGAGCCACGTGGTGAGGACCGCGCGGCTCGGCAATGAGCTGATCCTCCCCCGGAGGTCGAGTCCACCCGACGCCGGTGTCTACTCCATATGGCTCTCGGCCTGGACCGCGGACCTCGTTGCCCTGGACCCGCGCACGGACTCGGTCCGGACCGTCGTCGCCCTCGGCCGCGTCCTGGGCGATCCCACGTCGTACTTCGACATGACCGGCACGGGCCTGCCCTTTCCGCTCTGGTACCGATTGTGGGCGGTCTGCGCAAACCGCGAGATCCGCGTCTACGATCGCCTGCGCAACGAGGTGCGGGGCTTCACGCGTGACGGCACGGAGGTGAAGCCCATCGCGCTCCCGCCTCCGCGCGTGACCTCGGTGACGCGCGACCAGTACGCCGGGGCCCTGTTCGGCTTCGCCACGGTCGAGGCGGAGGGAGGGGTGCCGCCCAGCGGCGGACCCAAGCGCTCCAGGGCCGACAGCGCGAGGATCATGAAGGGGTTCAGTGCCCGAGTGACGGCGTCGCCGGATCAGCTGGTGAAGGTGCTCCCCAGGTACACGGACCTCCGTTGCGATGAGCGCGGGATGCTGTGGATGCAGCCCTTCGACATCGACAGGGGCGGGGTGGACGGCGGCCCGGTCTGGTTGCGCATCGCGCCCGACGGCACCACCGATGAGTTCCGCCTGCCCGACCGCTTTGATCCGTATCGCTTCACGTCCCGGCGGATCTGGGGCGTGCAGCGCAGCGCCCTGGACGTGGCCTCGGTGGCGTGGATCGAGGTGCCGCGCGAGAGGTGAGCGCCACGGTTGACTGTCTTGGCCGGACCGTATAGTTTGCAGCAGTGTTAAGTTTGTTACGCAAACAAGTTGGTGATTCACGGAGGTGCCGGCCATGAACGCTCAATCCGGGCTCGCGTCGACCGAGGCGAGGGTCTTCAACGCGTACTGGCAGGACGGGGTGCTGGACCTCCTGGCCGGGGGAGCGATTCTCCTCGTGGGCCTCGGTTGGCTTGCCGGTTTCATGGTCATCGGTACTGCCGTCGCGCTTCCCCTGGCGCTGGTCTCCTGGCCGATTCTGCGGCAGCGGATCACTCATCCACGCCTGGGGCAGGTGCGCTTCAACGCCCAGCGTCGCTTCCGAGTGCGGTACAGCACGATCGCGGTCATGGCCCTCGGCCTGGGGGTGTTCGGCGTCATTGCGGCACGCGTCGTGACCGGCCAACCCTCGGCCTTGCCTCGCTGGCTCGCGCCGGGGATTCCCGCGCTGCTTCTGGCCGTCCTGGCCCTGTCGACGGCCGAGGTGCTGGGACTCGTGCGATTCACCCTCTACGCCGTCGCCTTCGTCGTGTCGGCGCTCGTCGTGTCCGCGCTGGATGCGGATCCGGGATGGTCCATCGCCGCGGGAGGTTCCATCGCGGCGGCGAACGGAGCGTGGATGCTCGCGTCGTTTCTGCGGCACTTCCCGCCGCTGGCCACGGAGATGGACCGGTGACGGTGCGCGCGACACC
>CAYWNR010000318.1:0-4696 GCA_964459705.1 uncultured Gemmatimonadaceae bacterium
ACAGTACGTTCGCAGCATACTCCACGCGTTGAACGTCCCGGAGAGCCAATGCGTCGTGACGAGCGCGCGCACACGCGAGGGAATCGCCGACCTGCGGGACTCGATCACGGCGCTCGCCGACTCGCCCGCCGGCGCCGAGCCATGACGGGGCCCGTAACCCTGCTCCACGCCACGGTTCTCGTGTTTGCATTCGCGGCTTGCGCCGCGAATCGCCAGGACGTGTCCGGATCGCTCCCCGCACCGACGCAGGGAGAGGAGCAGCTCCCACCCGCCGGATTCGGCACGTTGCGGGTGGACGATATCGCCCTGCTGTTCGAGACGCCGGACCTCAGGATCCGGGTCCTCCCGCTGGATGAACGCGTCATCCGGTTGCTCTCGCCAGACTCGTACGCGTCCGTCGCCGGGCTCAAGCGCGTCAAGCGCGCACAGATCGAGGAAGCGGCCCGGCAGTACGGCGTGGCGGACCCCGCGCTCTTCTCCGTCTCGTTCTACGGGCTGCGCGAGCGGGCGACGTTCTCCCCGGAGGAGCTCACGTTGCAGAGCCGGGGGCGATTCTTCCGGCCGCTCGCGTTTGTGGCGTTGAGCCCCGGCTGGGGAGAACGGCAGGTGGACCAGCGCGGGTCCGCGCAGGCCATCGTGCTGTATGAGCCCGGCATGGCCCTGTTCTGGGAGGACCTGCTCGTGACCTACCAGGGGTACTCGACCGCGGCGTGGAGCGGAATCGCGAAGACGCTCGAGCGCGAGCGCGTGTCGGTGTTCGCCCGCGCGGCCGCCGCCGGGAAGCAGTAGACTCCTCAGCGACCCGATTGGGTCGGCGAACCCGGGCTCGCCCCGATACGTTCCCACACGACGGGGGAACCTCCACCAACCGACGCGCCGTCCGGAGCGGATCCGCTATGCCCCATCGGCCTCTGCGCCAGCTGACACTGCCCGACCCCGCCGCCGCGCTGCACGAGCGCTGGCTTGGCGACCTCGAAGACCAACTCTCCGACCCCGGCTGCGATCGCGATAGCCTGTGCCGGGACGTGCTGCTGGCCCTCTTCTATCCGGGCCTCACGGACTACGATGCGCTGGTGGCAGACCTGATGACGCCGCTCGCGACCCGCGCCGCCCTCCTCGCGCTCGACCCGCGCCACGTTACGTTGGAGCCCGAGTACTATCACGAGATCGATCCCGTCCGGTACGCGCGGGTGAAGCCGTTGCTCTGGCTGTGGCAGAGCTTCGATCGCTCGCCCCTGGGGGGCGGCAATGTGGACGTCGGTGTGCGACTCCGGCGAATCCTGGCGCGCCATGTGTTCCGCTCCTGCGGCCGGAACTTCAAGTGCTTCCAGTTCGTGGAGTTCTCGTTCGGCTACAACATAGAGGTCGGTGACGACGTGGTGATTCACCGCCACGTTCTGCTGGACGACCGCGAGCGCATCGTCCTCGGGGATCGTGTCTCGATCTCGGATTACGCGAACGTCTACACCCATTCCCACGACCTCGTGGAGCCGGAGAACGTGAGCTCGACGCCGGTGCAGCTCGGGAACGGGGTGCGCATCACCTACCACGCGACGGTCCTCGAGGGCGTCGACATCGGCGAGCACGGCATGGTGGGCGCCCTGGGAGTCGCGACGAAGGCGGTGCGTCCCTATCACGTCCACCTGGGGATCCCGGCGGTCCCGAAGATCATCAAGCCGAACGCGCCCTCCAGATCGGAGGAGCCCAAGCGGTGAGCGCCTGGCTGATCGGCCTCATGGCCGCCGCGGTCGGTGTCGTGGTGGGACGCCTGCTTAGCCGACCGAGCGCACCCACCGAGCGCGATGCGGAGCTCGCGCGCGCGCGCGCGGAGGTCTCCCGCCGCCTGGCGGATGTCTTCGCGCTCCAGGAATTGTCGTTCGTCTTGTCGGAATCCCTGCAGCCCAACCGCATTGCCGAGCAGATCATCGGCTACCTCAAGCGCTTCACGGACGTCGGCGGCGCGCTGGTCGCGCTGGCCACCGAGACGGGGGGAACGGCGCGCGTGGCCGCCAGCTCCGGCTCGCTCATGAGTCTGCAGGGTCGGGAGATCCCGGACGACGATCCGGGTCTGCTGGTGACCGCGTTGGGGGAGGAACGGATGCTCCAAGGTGACGCGTCGGGCGGGACGGCGCCGATGCTGGCCGGCGGCGTGACGGCGTCGCGGGTCGCCGTCTTCCCGCTGCGCGCGCACGGCGTCACCATCGGCGCCCTCGCGGTCGCGGACCCGCGCGCCGGCGGCTTCGAGGCCGACACCTTGCGTCTCCTCTCGACGGTCGCGACGCACGCGGCGATCGTCCTGTCGAACGCCCGCTTCTTCGACCTCGTGCGTACCGGCCGAGACCAATGGGAAACGACGTTCAACGCGCTCGCCGAGGGCCTGGCGGTCGTGGACGCCACCGACACCATTCGCCGGGCGAACCGGTCGCTCGCCCGGCTGGTGGGCCAGTCCGTGCCGGCGTTGAGCAACCGCTCGCTGTTCGACGTGTTTCCCTACGGCGCGGACGCGTTCCAGACGCTGCTGGCCGCGGCCCGACGTGGCGGCCCAGTCCAACCAATGGCGGTTCGCACGGAGCATGGACGCACGCTCCGGATCTCGGCGGCACCGATCGGCGGTGAAGCCACACCGGGACTCGCCATCGTGCTCGTGGAGGACGTCACGGAGCAGGAGGCCCTCGAGTCCCAGTTGATTCAGAGCGAGAAGATGGCGGCGGTCGGACAACTCGTGTCCGGCGTCGCGCATGAGTTGAACAACCCGCTCACATCCATCGCCGGGCTCGCCGAATTTTTGTTGGAGCAATCGGCGGCCGGAGAGCGGGACCGCGACCACCTGCGCGTGATTCGTGAGCAGGCCGAACGCGCGGGGCGGATCGTGCGCAACCTCCTGACGTTCGCTCGCAAAGGACCCGCGGAGATCGAGGCCTTCGACCTGAACGACATCGTCCAGCGGACCGTCGCCCTGATCGGGTACGAGGTGGGGCTGCGGGAGATCAAGCTCGAGCTCACCCTCGACCCCACGCTGCCGGCGCTCACGGGGGACCGCTATCAGGTGCAGCAGGTCGTGCTCAACCTCGTGGCGAACGCGGTGCACGCGGTGCAGACAAACTCACCCGACCGGCCGCGCCGTATCGCGATTGCGACGTCGCGGACCGACGCCGACGCGCTTCTCACGGTGCGGGATACGGGTCCTGGAATCCCGGATAGCCTCTTGCCGCACATCTTCACGCCGTTCTTCACGACGAAAGACCCCGGTCACGGCACCGGTCTCGGACTCTCGGTATCGTACCGGATCGTCGAGGGGCATGGGGGAGCACTGACCGTGCGCGCCGCCTCCGGTGGCGGGGCGGAGTTCGCCATGCGGCTGCCCCTCGAGGGACACCCCGAGACGCCGTCGCGAGTTTCCACGGCCCGCGCCGAAGCGCCGGGGTCGCAGGTGGGCGCCCCGAAGACCGTGCTGGTGGTGGACGAAGATCCCGGTGTGCGCCGCATGCTGACCGTGCTGCTCACGGACGGCAACCACGTCGTCGACGCGGCGGCGGATACGTCGCAGGCAACGACACTGCTCGAAACGCGCGCGTATGGCCTCATCATCGCCGACGCGCGGGTACCGGTGTCCGCCGGCGAGCGCTTCGCCGACTACCTGCTGCGTCGGTGGCCGGCACTCCGTGCGCGTACCGTGTTGCTCACCGCGGATGTCCGTCCGGACACGGAGGCGTGGCTCCGGGCGCTGGGGTGCCCGTTCTTCATCAAGCCCTTCCGGATGGGGGAGCTGAAAGCGGCGATCGGCGCGGTGCTAGGCGCCGACGCTCCCACGTCAGTCGGGGCGACGCGTCCGGCGGAGCACGGCCTCGAGGCGGGCTGAGAGGGCCCGAGCGCGGAACGGCTTGCTGAGGAAGTCGTCGGCTCCGAACTCGAAGACCCGGATCTCATTCTCCTCGTCGCCGCGGGCCGTGAGCACGATCACGGGGATCTCCTGCGTCGCCCGACGCGAGCGGAGGTGGGAGAGCACGCCGAAACCGTCCAGCCCCGGCAGGTTGAGGTCGAGCACGATGATGTCGGGCGCGTGGCGATCCACCTGATCGAGCGCCTCGACGCCGTCCCCCGCCTCGATGACCCGATAGCCGTCCCGCTCGAGCAGGTCGCGCATCACCCGACGCAGCTGATCTTCGTCATCGACGAGCAAGACGCTGAGGCCCTCGGAATGGGTGGCCGCGGGCGCCTCCGGAGTCGCCGCTTCCCCGCCCTCTGTGACCAGGTCGAACGCGCCAGCCAACGCGGCCGAGGGTCGTTTGGGGGGTGGAGCCGGCGTCTGCCGGCTCGCGTGCCCCGCGTCGGCGGCCGGCGGTTCACCCTCGGCGGGTGCCGTGCCCGACTCGTGCTTCTGCTTGGCCCCGGAAGCGCGCCGCCGCTCCTCGAGGCCCTCGTCGTCCTGCGGCATGTCCACAACGCGCAACAACTCGTCGATCGTGGACTCGCCCCTGAGGACGTGTTCAAGACCACTCTCCCACAAGCCCTTCATGCCTCCCGCCCGCCCAGCTATGGCGATGCGGTCCGCCGTGGCATTCTGGCCGATGGCACGCTCCACTTCCGGGGTGATCCGGAGCACCTCCATGATGGAAAAGCGGCCCCGAAATCCGGTCATCGCGCACTCCTGACAGCCGACGGCGCGATAGAGGGGTGTGTCAGGTGGGATCCAGCG
>CAYWNR010000319.1:0-4660 GCA_964459705.1 uncultured Gemmatimonadaceae bacterium
TGTCGTAGCCGATCCGGCGCACGGTGTCCCGGACCACGTCCGGCACGTGCACGTACGCAGACGTCGTGATCTCGCCCGCCACGACTACCATACCCGTCGTGACCAGCGTTTCGCACGCCACGCGCGCCTTGCGATCGTCCGTGAGGATGGCGTCGAGGACGCCGTCGGAGATCTGGTCGGCGATCTTGTCGGGATGACCTTCCGTCACCGACTCCGACGACATGATGTGCCGGTGTGTCGTCATGCAACCTCATTTCATGCAACGGATTAGGCGCTGGGCTGAGACCCGCTCCGGCGCCTGTGCAAGCTAGCCGCAGACCGAAGGTCGGGCAACCAGCCGGCGTCCACCACGTCGAGATCGACGTGCTCGGCCAGGCGCCCTTCGAGAACATCCAGTGCATCATCCGTGCTCGTCGCCTCGAGCGCCTCGCGAGCGGCGCGTTCGGCGTCGGCGAGCTTCAGGTGCGTAATGAGCCAGCGCACCAGCGGAACTGCGGTGGGCGCCGAGCTCAACTCGCGATACCCGAGCCCAACCAGCAGAAACACACCCAGCGGCTCCGATGCCATCTCCCCGCAGACGGCGATGGGCCGGTTGGCCGCGGTCGCCACCTCGCGCAGCTGACGCAGCTGCCGCAGGATCGCCGGATGGAACGGACTGAAGCGCTCCGCGAGGCGCGCGTTCCCGCGATCGACCGCGAGCGTGTACTGCGTGAGGTCGTTGGTGCCGACGCTCAGAAACTCCGCATCCCGCGCCAGCTGGTCGGCGATGGCCACGGCCGCGGGCGTTTCCACCATGATGCCGACGGGCAGGTCCGGTGCAGCCGCGAGGCCGTCGCGCGCCAGTTCTTCGCGCGCCTGCGCGATCAGGGTGCGTGTTTGGCGAATCTCATTCAACTCGATGACGAGCGGCAGCATCAGCCGGATGTCACCGTCGCAGCGCGCGCGAAGCAATGCCCGGAGCTGGGTGATGAACACCTCCGGCCGGTCCAGGCAGACGCGCAGTGCGCGCCACCCGAGGAAGGGGTTGGCCTCGGGGGAGATGCGGAACGCCGCGGGGAACTTGTCGCCGCCCACATCGTAGCTGCGCACCGTGACCGGCAGCTTCGGGAATCGCCTGGCGACCCGCTGGAAGTACTCGGTCAACTCCTCCTCGGTCGGGAGTGCCGCGCGCCCCACGAGGAGGAACTCCGTGCGCATCAGCCCGACGCCCTCGGCGCCATGCTGCACCAGGGCATCCAGCTCCTCCGGCAGATCGAGGTTGCCACGCAGCCGCACCTCCGTCCCTTCGATGGTCGCGGCGGGCTCGTGCGCCACGCGGTCGAGATCCGCGAGCAGCGCCAAACGGCGCGTCTCGAGCCCGCGGGCCGCGCCCACCTCGTGGGCGGACGGGGAGATGAGGACCGTGCCCCGCGTGCCATCCACGACCACTTCGCGCCCGGTCGGGATTCGGTCGAGCGCGTGGGACAGGCCCATGATGCACGGCAACCCCAGACTGCGGGCCAGGATGGCGGCGTGGGCCGTGCGCGTCCCCTCCTCACTGACGAAGCCGATCACCCGGTCGCGCTCGAATTGGACCGTGAGGCCCGGCGTCAGCTCCCTCGTGACGACGATCACCGGCCGATCGCCAATTTGCAGATCTTCGGCATTGGCCCGACCGAGCAACTCGTTGAGCACGCGCAGTTGCACCGAAGCGAGATCGACGACCTTCTCGCGGAGTGCCCGGCTGGGCGATGACTCCCACAGCGCCCGCACCTCGAGCGCCTTGAACTCGAACGCCCGCTCCGCCGCGAGTTGATTCTCAAGGATCAACTGCTCGACCTCGCGCAGGAAGTCGCGATCCTCGAGCATCATGATCTGGGCGTCGAAGATCTTCGCCTCCTCGGCCCCGACGCGCTCGCGCGCGCGGGCCCGCAACCGCTGGAGGGCCTGGCGCACGATGCCAACCGCGTCGTTCAGGCGACGCACCTCACCGTCCACGGCGTCCGGCGGCACCAGCCGATGCGGCACGTCGGGGGCTTCGATGCGGAGCACGAGCGCCGGGCCCACGGCCACGCCGGCAGAGACGCCGATGCCTTGCAGCAGGCGCTGGGTCATGTGGTGTAGGCCTCGTCGAAGCCGCGTCGTACGAGATCGACGAGCGCGGCCAGGGCCGCCTCCGCGTCGTCCCCGTCGGCCTGGATGCGAATCGAGCTGCCGCATTCGGCGGCGAGCGTCATCACGCCCATGATGCTCTTGCCGTTCACCACCTGGCCGTCTTTCTCCACTTGGACCTCGGCGCGGAAGCGGGACGCCAGCTTCACGAACTCGGCGGCCGGCCGGGCGTGCAGGCCCAGCGGGTTGATGATCGGGACGACGCGCTCGGCCGTCACCATGCCGTCCCCACGAGCACCGCGAGCGCGGCCAGCAGCCCGAGCCGGACGGCGCCGAGGCGCGGGGCGACCCAGCGCAGCACGATCACCCCCACGATGGCGGCCACGGCCGTTGCCGTCCAGCCGGCCACATCGAGATCGCCCGCCAGCCGATGGGCGACGAGCGGGAGCGCGACGCCGATGGCGCCAGCGGCGAGCGGCCCCACGAGCCGCAGCGCCGTCGTGAGGAACGGCGCTCCGAGTGCCCGGCCCACCTTGGTGCCGTACCGCCAGCCGGCGCGGAGTCCCCACAGGCGGAGCGCGATGTGCGGCACGTTGTAGAGCGCGAGCAAGGCTGCGGCGCCGATGCCGGCGGGCGCGTCCGCCGACAGCGCAAGCCCCACGGCCGACGCGGCCGGCAGCGTTCCCGCCCAGACGAGCCGGTCACCGATGGCGCCGAGCGGTCCCAAGAGCGCCGTGCGCAAGCGGTCAGTTTGCTCGCCGGGGACGTCGTCGTGCTCGGCCCGCGCCAACGCGCCGGCCGCGAGCCCCGCAAGGTAGGGATGCGCGTTGAAGTAGCGGGTGGCGCGGCGCATCGCGTCGCGGTACCGCGCTCCCGTCCGCCCGCCCGGGAGGCTGCGGAGCATGGGCTCGCTCGTGTACGCGAGCCCAATGCCGATCATGCGCTCGTAGTTCCAGCACGCCTGGACCGTGAGCAGGCGCAGGCCCGAGCGCACGATCGCGCTCACCGAAGGAGCAGCCATGCGATCCCCCCGAGGAGCCCGATCCCCAACCAGACATATCCCGCACGACCGCCGCCCAGCCGTTTGCCGTTCACCGCCGCGGTCGCCAGCCCGACGCCCACGAGGACGGCGGTGAGCAGCTCGCGGACGCGGACGGCCGACGGGGTCCAGTGGCGGAGCACGTAGGCCAGACCGAGACCGAACGCGGTGAGCAGCAACGCGCGCACCGCGTCCCGCGCGATGCCCGCGAACTGCGCGCTGGTCACCGCGTGCACATCGCCTTCGTCCAGGCGCGCGGCAAGCCGTCGGACGTGGCGGGTGTTCAAGCGGCGCAGCGCCAGGATGCTCCAGTCGCCGACATAGGCGGTGAACAAGCCGACGATCACGGCGGGACCGATCAAAATGGGCGGCACGCCTTCGGCAGCGACGGCGGCGGCGACCGCGGCGGGCCCGAAGTCCGGATACCGCGCGCCGCCGACCGCGAGCACCTCCAGAGCGTACAACTCCAGCACCATGCCGACCAGGACGCCGGCGGTGGGGTCCCCCACGATCACGCCGGCAACGGTGGCGGCCACCAACGGCCGCGCAACCATCACCTGCAGCACACTCACGAGGTCGATCCCGGCGATCATCCCCCAGGCCCCCAGCGCGCTCAGGGTCAACAGGCTCACCGCAGGACCTCTCGCAGCGGCACGGGCGCCGCCGTCGGGACGTCCTGCGCGGTCACCGCCACCCCGCGCTCCGCGAGCCCGCGAAGCTGCGCGACTTCCTCCTCCGTGAGGAACAGGTAGCGGAGACACTCGTGGCGGCCCGGTCCCTGATGAATCCCTCCTAGGTTGACCCGCGCCACCGGCGCCACCTGCGCAAGCTGCGCCAACGTCTCGATGTTTCCGACCAGCACGAGCGTGTGTCCTGCATCCTTCTCCCAGCGGGGGAACGCCTCGCCGGCCTCGGCCACCGAGACGAACTCAATCTCCATGCTGCCGGGCACGCCCATCCGATAGAGGTCTTGCTCCCAAGTGTTGGCCCGAACGACGTCGTCCACCAACACGATCCGCCGCAGCTTGAGCGTGCGGCCCCATCCGATCACGACCTGCCCGTGCACCAGCCGGTCGTCCACCCGCACGAGCAGGCTCACCGCGTCAGGACCCTGAGAGCCCGCGTCCCCGTCTGGACCGCGCGGTCCGCCGCGTCCCCGGGAGGGAGATCGCGGTGGTACAGGAAGTCCACCAACATGGCGAGACTGACGCCGGCGACCACCGCGACGTTCTCGTGCGAGCGGAAGTAATGGGCGGACGCCTGGAGACAGCTCCCGCTGGGGAGGTCCACAAAGACCACGGCCGGACTGTCGCCGACCGCCTCGGCCACTCGGGCTTCGAGCAGCTCGCGGCTGCACCCCTCGTTGCTCACCGCCACCAGGCCGTCGGTGCGGCCCGAGATCCGCTCGACGGCCTCCACGAGCGCGCTGGCGAGGCCGGCGTGTGAGACGACCACGCCGCGGAGCGGCTCACTCATTGTCTTCGCTCAAGTACTCGCGGAGCTCGCGTTGCTCGGCCATCCGCTTGATCA
>CAYWNR010000320.1:0-4650 GCA_964459705.1 uncultured Gemmatimonadaceae bacterium
CGGGTCGGAGCGCGGAATTCAGTTGGCTGGTGAGCCCCGACGAGGCCGACAAGATGATCAGGACCTCGTGGGTCGAGTTGCAGTCGCCCAAGCGGCGCAGCTCGGGACGGCGCAGGGGGGACAAGCCCAAGGCGAGTCCGGTCGTTCCCGTGACGCCGCCGCGTCCCGCTCCGGTCGAGCGGCGCGAGGTGGTTGCGACTGATCAGGCCGCGGAGCCGCGGAGGAAAGCGGAGGCCGCGCGCCCCGACCCGCGGCCCGTACGGAAACAAGCCGCACCGCGCCGCGCGCGCTGGATCGCCTCGGCGGCCGCGATCGTCGTTCTCGCGGGCGCGGGAATCCTCGCCAAGCCGCTGCTACAACGGGAGTCGGCGCAGCCACGCCAGATCACCCCGACGCCATCGCAACCAGTCGGAGAACCGGAGCCCGCCGCCAGTGTGCCGGCGCCGGTGGAGCAACAGCCGCAAGCCACGGCCGCGCCGAGCCAGCCCGCGCAGCGCGAGTCGCCCGCAGTGGTCACTCCACCTCCCGCGACGACGCGCACGACACCACCGGTGCGTACCGAGCCGCCGCCGCCGGCCGCGCCACCCGAGACCGCGGCCACGACGACACCGCCGCCGGACCGTGTCGCGAGCGATTCCGCCGCTCCCCCCCCCGCGACGCCGACACCGGTGAGCCCACCGGCCCAGCCGGTGGCCGCGGCGACGACGATGATTCACGGAACGGTGCGCGCGGAAGGCACCGGCACGCCCATCGCCGGTGTCCTCGTGACGGTCGCGGGACGGGGACTCCGCGCGACGACCGACGCGAACGGCTCTTACACGATTGCGGACGTACCCGCCGGCACGGCGACAGTCGAGCTCGCGCTCTCCGGTCGCCCGTCGGGCCGGCAGGACGTCGTCACGTCGGCCGGGGCTGCCGCCACCGCTGATTTCACGGTGACGGCACCGATGACCGCCGCGCAGCCCGACGAGGATCTCACGACTGGCGATTGGGTGACCGCGGACGTCGCACAGGTGGCCGAGCAGCTCGGTGGCTTCATCGCGGTCATCCCGGGGCTCTGGGTCGAGAGCATCACCTCACCCGCGGCGGGGTCACGCCGGCGGGCGCGCGTCGCCCAACTCACGGCGACGGGCGAGCGCATCGTGCTGACCGAGACCCGGTCGGGCGCACCTGGACTCGGCGGCGGGACGCCGCGGGTCACGGCGTTGCGCGTCATCGGCCCCACCGAGGCCTATCCGCTGTCCACGGGAACCGCGAGCTTCGGCAGCCTGCTCGTGACCGCCAAGACGACGCTGTCCGTTGACTCGCTGCGCGCGATGTTGGGGAAGTTAGGGACGATCATCCCGTAGACCCGGCGGACCTGACTACCCGCGATCTATTCTGTCAACCGCGATGCGCTTGCTGGCGCATGGTTCGCGCTTCGGCCGCGGAGTACCCGGCCGCGATGAGCTTGCGCTCCGCCTCCAGCGACCGCACCGCGTGCTGGAGGGCGTCGAATCCGACGGCGGCACACCGCTCGCGGAATCCCACGACCTCGCGCCCAATGAGATCGAGATGGCCGCCCAACGGGCGCGCCAGCACGTCCGCCAGCGTGGGATGGTCGCGGTTGATCTCCTGCAGCAACAGCGAGGCGGCTCCCTGGCTGATCGTGCAACCGCTGCCCTCGAACGTCGCCGCCTCGATCCGATCCGAGTCGGGGGCGGTCTTCAGATACACGGTCACCACGTCCCCACAGCCCGGATTGCCGGCGGCCGCGGAAATCGCCGCATCCGGCAACGCACCATGATGGCGCGGGTGACGGCTGTGTTCGACCAACCGTTCGATCAACTGATCGCGAGTCAATGCTGACCCCGGGGCGCCCTTTTCACTTTTCCCTTTTCACTAGCATTCTGCAATCTCCACTCTGCATTCCGTCACCGTTCAATGGGAGCGCGAACGAGGTTCCCCCATTCAGTCCACGAGCCATCGTAGTTCCGCACGCGCGAGAAGCCGAGCAGGTACGTGAGTACGAACCACGTGTGTGACGACCGCTCACCGATCCGGCAGTAGGCGATGACGTCGTCGACCGGCCGGAGGCGCTGCTCCTCCACGTAGATGGCCTCGAGCTCCCGCGCCGGAAGAAACGTGTGCGTCTCGGTGTGCACGGCTCGGGCCCACGGGACGTTGCGCGCTCCCGGGATGTGTCCGCCGCGCAACGCGCCCTCGTTCGGGTAGCCGACCATGTGGAGTCGCTCCCCGCGGTACTCCTCGGGACTCCGGACATCCACCAACGGTCGTCCCACCTTCACGTGCGAGACCACCTCGTCCCGGAACGCGCGGATCTTCTCGTCCCGGCGCGGTCCAACGACGATCGAGCCTCGCGGATACGTGGGAATGTCACGCACGAGCGGGCGCCCTTCCTGCTCCCACCGCGCGCGCCCACCATCCATGATCTTGAGTTTGAACGGCCCGAAGAGACGAAACACCCAGAACGCGTAGGTCGCCCACCAGTTGTTCTGGTCGCCGTAGAGCACCAGCGTCGTGGGTTCGCTGATCCCGCGCTCCCGCAGCAGTTCCTGGAAGCGTGCCGTGTCCACGTAGTCACGCGTGCGCGCGTCGTTGAGGTCACCCACCCAGTCCAGCTTCACGGCGCCGGGAATGTGCCCCATGTCGTACAGCAGAAGATCTTCGTCGCATTCCACGAGCCGCACCCCCGGATCGTTCAGATGCTCCGCCACCCATTCCGTGGATGCGAGCACTTCCGGATGGGCGTAGCCCCGATCGGCGATCGGCGTGGCCTGGGGAACGTTGGTCGAACTGGTCATACCACCTCCGAAACGACAAAACGCCGACCGGACTGCATGCCACGGTCGGCGCGGAACCGAAGAGACCTGTCGTGCTAGCTACCGAATGGTCTGCTCACCCCAGTGACGTGGCACGGCCGGGACAGGCTCACGGACGCATGCGGTGCGTATCGTAAGTAGAAACATCGAACTCGGAATTGCAAGCCCAGATTGTCTCAGCTGGCGCGCCCCATCCTGCGCGGCTCGCGTGCGCCCGCAGCCAGTGAGAGCCGGAGCCGCGCGGTACAGCCCGAACGGTCGGTGCGGTTCCCGACCGTCAGGTTTCCGCCGTGCGCCTCCGCGATCTGGCGGCTCAGGACGAGCCCGATGCCCGAGCCTCCGGGCTTGGTCGTGAAGAACGGGACGAAGAGATTCGCCGGATCCGGCAGTCCCGGCCCTTCATCGTCCACTCGAATCTCCACCGCCGAGCGCTCCACGGTCCACGTAACCGTCACCGCTCCGTCCGTCTCCAACGCCGCGTCCACGGCGTTGGAGATGACATTGATCAGCAGTTGCTCCATCTGATCGGCGTCCGCCCGGATCACGACATCGGGTCCCTCGCGCACCCGCACCGGGCGGCGACGGTCGAGGGCCGCCACGCGGTGGATCAGGGCTTTGACGGGAACCGGCCCGATGGTGGGTGGTGGGAGCCTCGCCAACCGCGCGTACGACGCCATGAACCGACGGAGCGACTCGGAGCGCTCCGCGATGATCGCCAAGCCTCGGGCGAAGTCGTCGTCCGAGGAATCGGCGCGCCGGCCCCCCTCACGCTCCAGTACCCCGCGCAGGCTCTCCGCGATGGACTTGATCGGCGCCAGCGAGTTGTTGATCTCGTGGCTCAGGACGCGCACGAGCCGCCGCCACGCCTGGCGCTCTTCCTCACGCAGCACCGCGCTCAGGTCGTTGATGACCAGCAACTGGTGCGGACGCCCTTCCTGACGGAACTGGCGCCGCCGAATCTCCCACCGTCCGGCCTTCCCGGGAAAGACGACTTCTTCGATCCGCTCGTCCGCTCCCTCGAGGTAGCGCGCGAGCTCCAGCTCGGCGGCCGCGCGACCGGTCAGCTGGGCAGCGCTCCGTCCCATCAGCGTCTCGCCCGCCCGGTTCACCAGGCGCAGCGCACCCGTTCCGTCAAACGCGAAGATGGCCGAGTGAATCTCGGCGATCACCCGTCCGAGCAGCGCTTCCGCTTCGACCGACTCCAGGCGGCGGACGCGAAGCGTGTCGGTGAGCTGGTTCAATTCCCAATAGGCGAGCCCGAGCGAGTCGTCCGGCCGGGCGCCCCGCGCGCGGGTGGAATAGTCAGCCTCGCCCAAGGCCGCCAGCAGGTTCGACAGGGTCTGCAGCGGACGAATGACCCGTTCCTGGACCGCGAAGCCGCCGATCACCCAGACGCCCACCACGAGTCCACCGAGCGTCCACTGCATCCGGGCGGTGTAGTCCCCCACGAACAACAGGAGGAGCGCGAGCGCCACCGCCGGGAGTCCGGCGGCGAGGGTCGCGAGCAGGATCCGGCGGTCGTAGGTCAGCGGTCGAACTTCTCGAGCCGGCGGTAGAGGGCCGAGCGGCTCAGCCCCAGCGCGTCGGCGGCCTCGCTCACGTTGCCATTCGCGCGCTCCAGCGCGCGATGGATCAGGTGACGCTCCACGTCGGCCAGGGTCATCCGCTCGAGGCGCGCGAGCGGGTCACCCGTCTCGGACGCGAGGCCGAGGTCGCCCGCGCCTACCTGCGACGCCTCCGCCAACAGCACGGCCCGTTCGACGACGTGGTCCAGCTCGCGCACGTTGCCCGGCCAGTGATGGCGCAGCAGGGCGTCCAGCGCGTCGGG
>CAYWNR010000321.1:0-4647 GCA_964459705.1 uncultured Gemmatimonadaceae bacterium
CCGAAGATGTCGACGATCACGACCTTGCCGCGAAACCGGGCATCGTCGCTCGACACCATTCCGCCGGTCACGCTCGGGAATGCAAAGCGGAACGTGCTCGTGGTGTCCGCCCGCACGACATCGCTTGGCGGCGTGAGGTGCTGCCCGCCGCTGGAGCGTACCGCAACGAACGGCGTTTGGGATCGGAGCCCCGCATGAAACACACCGCGCAGCGTGTCCCCGTCCAGCCGGCCCGTCAGAAGGTAGACGAACGACCCGTCGAAGTGCGCCATGGCGAACGAATCCGCCGCCGCGCCGCCCCAGAACAAGCCATAGTCGCCGCTGTTCGAGATGATAGTGCCCTCGAGGCCGCGCGGCGTGCGGCGCAGCTCCAGAATGCGCGGGCTGGGCCGTGTGGCCGGATTGAACGTCGCATCCCAGCGACCGACGAGCGTCTCCGGCGGCGGTGCAGCCGACCAGGTCCCCCGGGAGGCGCGAAACGGAATCGTCCGAGGGCCTCGGTTCCCGACGTTGTGATAGAAGCCCACGAGGGAATCGCCCTCCACGCGTGCGCGGATTGCCGCGGCGAAATCGCCCATCTCCAGCAGGATCGAATCCCCACCGGCGACGAGGCGGGTCGCGGAAAACGCCTCGCACGCGTCGGCGTTGCACAGACGACCACGGAGCTGACCCTGCGCCGTATCGATTTCGACGCGGAACCGGAGCTCCCCGCCCGCGAGATCCAGCACGGCGCGCCAGGAGCCCGACGGACCCGGCGGACCCGGCGGTCCCGGCGGTCCCGTTGCTACGGTCGCTAATACGAGAATCCACGCCCTCATCGGGATTCGTACCGCTCCCCGGCTTCGACCGCGGCGTCGATGGCGTTTCCGGGCCAGGGGAGCGGGCAGGGGAAGATCCCGTTGTAGGCGCAGAACGGATTCCGTGCGCGATTGAAGTCAGCGCGGTAGCGGGCGCCACCAAGGGGTTGCAACGCCAGGAACCGGCCGGCGGGATAGGTCTCGTGACCGTTGGTCTCGTCGCGGAAGAAGATCGTCAGGTCGGCTTCCTCCGTTCCCGGCACGGGCATGGAGTAGACCGACAGCCGCACCTCGCGGCCGAGGGCGTGTCCGGTGAATGTGCCCGCCAGCGTCGCGTCGATCTCGATCCCATCGAGCCCGAGCAACCGACGCGACTCGCGCTGTTTGGGAGGTACCAGCATCCCTTCGACGACGAGGTCGGCAGCATACGGATACCAGGACGGCGCCTTCGTGTGGTCCAGGGGACCGAACACCGTCACGGTACTGCGCCCGCGGTCGCCGCTCACCCGCAGCCGCCACTCGTCGAACGTCACGTCACGATTCCTTGGCACGGTGCGCGTGCCGTCGGCGGTCTCCAAACTGAGTCGAAGCAGGCCCTGGTGAAGCGTGGCCCGCGGCAAGCCAGTGAGCGCGGGGTCGGCACCCGGCCCGAAGCGCAGCTCGCCGGTGAACGGCTGGTGGTAAATGGCGGCGAATGGCGAGACCGGTGACGTCGTGAGCCACTGGGCAAAGTCCGCCCGTTCCGCATCGAGGGTGGCGGGGGTCTGGGCGGCGAGGGTGGCAGGGAGCAGGGCCAGGCAGGTCAATCGCATGCCATAATACAATAGCCATCGTCGGAGAACCGTGCGAGGGTGGCCAGTCTCGGTCCGGGGCGATATCGTCTCCGGCACTATGACGAAGCGACCTCTCCTTCATGCGCGGCGCGGCCTATGGAGCGGCCGGACCCTCGCGTTTGCCGTCCTCGTCGGCGGTGGCGTGGCCTTGGCTGCCGGCGCGTGGCCGACGGTGCAGGATCTGGTGACCGATCCCGCGCAGTATGTCGATCCGCTCATCGGCACCGCCGCCGGCGGGAACGTGTTCCCCGGGGCGGTGGTTCCGTTCGGCATGGTGCAGTGGAGTCCGGAGACCACACGCGGCGACCACACCCGCGCCGCGGCCCCGGGTGGCTACGCGTATGACGCCCCCCGCATCCGCGGATTCAGTCTCACCCACCTGTCGGGCACGGGATGTCGGGGCGCCTCGGGTGACATCCCGTTCTATCCCCACACGGGAGCCATGCGGATCTCGCCGTCGGCCGACTCGACCGACCGGTTCTACGCCGCGCGGTTCGCGCACGCGAATGAGACCGCGACCGTCGGGTACTACCAGGTGCGACTGCAGTCTGGTGTCAACGTCGAGCTGACCGCAACGGCGCGTACGGGCTCCGGCCGCTTCACGTTCCCGCGGGGCGAGTCGGCGACGATGCTGATCCGCGTGTCGGATAGTGAAATCGGGAGCGGCGAAGCGGAGGTACGGGTGGACAGCGCCGCGCGCACCGTCAGCGGATCGGTGCGCAGCGGCAACTTCTGCGGGTACATCGATCCCGTGTCTCGGCACGACTACTACACGCTCTACTTCGTGGCGGAGTTCGATCGGCCATTCCGCGGTGTCGGCACATGGGAGAACGCGACGCTCAGGCCGGACAGCACGGCCGCCCGCGGAGGCACGACGTACGGGACGGACGGCTACCCTGTCTCCGGATTGGGATCGGGCGCGTATGTCGGCTTCGCGTTGGGTGAGAACCCGACGGTGAACGTCCGGGTCGGCATCTCCTACGTGAGCCTGGCCAACGCCGCGGCCAACCTCCGGGCCGAGAATCGAACGGGCACCGAATTCGACGCCGTGCGCCGGCGGGCCCGGGCGTCGTGGAGTGACGCGCTCGGTCGTGTCCGCATCGGCGGTGGCACGGACCGAGAACGCCGCATCTTCTACACGGCGCTCTACCATTCCTTGCTCCACCCGAATCTGTTCAGCGATGTCAACGGCGACTACGCCGGCTTCGATTCCACCGTGCACTCGGTGGCCGCACCGCAACGGGCGCAGTACGCCAACTTCTCCGGCTGGGACGTCTACCGCTCGCAGCTTCAGCTCGTGACCCTGCTCGACCCGGCGGTCGGGAGCGACATCGCACAGTCGCTGTTCAACCAGGCGGCGCAGAACGGCGGCGTATGGGACCGCTGGACGCACAACACCGGCGCCACGCACGTCATGGAAGGCGACGCGTCCGCCGCCGCCGTGGCCGGGATTGCGGCATTCGGTGGGACGGGGTTCGACGTGAGCGGCGCGTACGCGTCGCTGGCGACGGCCGCCACGGTGCCGACGCCACTCGACCTGAGCGACGAAGGCTGCCGAGTGATGTGCGTGGGCCAGCGGCCCTCACTCGACAAGTTGCTGGCGATCCACTACATCCCGGCCGCGTCGAACGCCTGGGGTGGGGCGGGCGAGACGCTGGAGGACGTCGCCGCCGACTTTGCCCTGTCGCAACTCGCCCTCCGAGTGGGCGACTCGGCCGGTCATGCGCGATTCCTGGAGCGTTCCGGATACTGGCGGAACATCTTCAACGCGAACGCGACGCCGGACGGTGGGTACATCCAGGACCGGAACGAGGATGGATCGTGGACCCGGTTCGATCCCGCGTCCACACGCGGATTTGCCGAGGGCTCGAGCGCGCAATACACGTGGATGGTCCCGTTCGATCCAGCCGGCCTCTTCGCGGCGATGGGCGGCGACACAATGGCCGTCCGGCGGCTCGACGCGTTCTTCCACAATGACGACGGAACCTGGGCGCTCACTCGGCTCGGTGGCCTCAAAGCGGAGATGGACAACGAGCCGTCCATCGGGGCGCCGTGGCTCTACTTGTTCGCCGGCCGTCCCGACCGCGCGCAAGAAGCGATTCGTGAAGTACGAGATCGTCTCTGGAGCGATTGGCCCGACGGCATTCCGGGCAACGACGACCTCGGCGCCATGTCATCGTGGTTCGTGTGGGCGGCGTTGGGGCTGTATCCCAATTATCCGGGCCGCGCCGAGCTGCTGCTCACGACCCCGTTGTTTCCCGAGGCCGGGATTCATCGCGCGAACGGTGTCACCATCACGATTCACACGTCAGGCATTCCGTCCACGAGTCCGTACGTGCAGGCGCTCCGCGTGAACGGCCAACCGTCAGCGCGTGCCTGGCTGCCGGCGGCGTTTGTAGCTGAAGGCGGTGAGCTGAGCTTCACGCTGACGTCGTCGCCGGACGCTCGGTGGGGCAGGGGAGCCGGGGACGTGCCACCGTCGTTTCGATAGGCGGCTAGGCGGCTAGGCGGCTAGGCGGTTAGACGGATCACGCGTCGCTCTCAGCGACATCAGCCGAGCCGTCGCTCTTAGCGACGGATTCCCGCGGGCCGCCCTCGTTTGCGTCGTCCGTCTGGTAGCGCACTCACGGTAGGTTCGTGGCGTGCAGGCGCGTGTCGGGAGTCGGCGGCCTGAAGCCGCCGCTCGGCGCTGCCGGATGAACCGGCACCGCACGTAGAGCCCCCCTTCACGCGGGAGGGCCGAGCCCAAGGGCTCATCCCGCGGAATGCGGCGCGATCCGCTACCGGCTCCCGCTCCTCGTCAGCGTGTCGTACAACGGCTGCGCCGGCCGCACCCCGGGCCCCTCGTCGGACACCGTCACCGCGAGTACGCGGATCTTGTCGTTGTCGGGGAGCGTCAGCGTACGCGCGCCGGCGGGCACGTCCACCGCATACGCGAACAGATACGAGTATGCGTAGGGCTCGTTCGCACCCTCCGGTGTGTGCCGGTGCGAGGCAAACCAGGCGACCGGCGCCCG
>CAYWNR010000322.1:0-4633 GCA_964459705.1 uncultured Gemmatimonadaceae bacterium
ATGGGTGTCGAGCATGTCCGACTCTACCGACTGGTGAGGGCATGAACGGTGGTGCCGCCGAGTGCGGCGCCGAGCAGGACGGGGAGCGAACAGAGGGGGTGTGTCAGTCCGGCCGCTCGATCCGTAATCGGACGACGTACGGCACATCCAATTCGTCCCTTCCCACGTAGTAGAGGTGGCCGTCCCTCACCACCGGCTGTGGCGTCAGCATGCCAGGTGTCATGGTGGTCGCTACGGCGCCGAGATAGCGGCCTTCGGGATCGAATACGTCGAACGGGAGACTCGTCGTATCGGCGGTGACGGGCGCAATCCACAGGTAGCCCTGGTCGTCAACGAGCATTCGACGGATGGCCGGGTGGTATGCCGGCACTAGGGACTCATCGAGACGGGTACCGCTTCCCTTGAACAGCTTTCGGTACCGCGGAAGGACTTGCTCGCGGTCATCCGCGGTTACAGGTACCGGCTGGTACTCCCGAGTCACGACCAGCGTGGAGTCCCCGGCCGGTGAGAATCGCGTTACGCGATAGGTCCCCGACATGGCCCGCCATACGGTGCCGGAAGGAGCGGCCGCGATCATCTCCTCCGGAGTAAACGGCACAGGGGTGTGGATGATGTTCGTTGATCGCCCCTGGTGCAAGACGATCTCGAAGTACTGCTGCTCGAACGGAGGGAAGTGCAGGGTGTCGCCATACCCGCCGTCAGTCCATCGGAGCAGCTCGGTGTGGCGCTGGCTCGGCGTCGCGCCGAAGACGGACCACGCGTCCCACGTCACGGCGGCCGCGCCGCCGGAGACCATGGTGACACCGACGCCGGGTCCGTCGCGTCGGTGGTCCCCGACGAACACGCCGCTCGTGTCGAACACGGAGATGCGGTGGGCGGAGCGATCGGCCACGAACAGCTGACCCCGCCGGCCCAGCACGATCCCATCGGCCCAGGTGAACTCGCCAGGGCCACGGCCCTTCCGTCCGATGGTGCGCACGGGCTGGCCCTCGGGTCCGAAAACCCGGACGTCCTCCGCCTGACGGTCGACAAGGTAGATGCGACCTTCGGCGTCCACGGCGAGTGCATTGACGATCGAGAACGCCGCCGGGCCGTCCTCCGCCGGTCCGATGCGCAGGTCTTCGACCACGCGCCAGGCGGACGCCGAGTCCCACGATCCCTGTGCGGAGTTGCGCACGACCACCGTTCCCGACGGGAGCGTATCGACGTCTATCCGCGCGGGGGGTGGCTCCGACCTACAGCCGGTCACGAAGCCGACAGCGACGCCGAGCAGCGCGAGAGGAATAGGATTCACGGCGCCCTCCCTGAGTGGGCGCGATGCGCGCGGCCGTGCTCGGAGATCGCGACATCTACCATCCCTTTTCTCCCCCGCCCCGGTTCTGTGATCAATGTCGGGGAGCGTGCCTCACCGGTCAAACCTCCGGCGCCTGCCGCGACATCCCACCGCTCATCCGGTGGCGAGTCCTTTGCCGTCATGCCGTGTTCAGCCCGCCTTCACCCTTCCTGGCGAATACTGCCGGTCGTTCCCTCTCCGCGGGCTGCGAGATGGCGCAACGATCCCACGGCTCAACGACGCTGGACGCAATCGGCCAGGGCGCCCGCGTAGGGCGGTGTTGCGAGTGACCTCGTATCGCGTCTTGCTGGCTCTTGCCCTCACCGCGGCCTGTGCCGCGGAGAAGCCCAACAACGAGCCGATATCACTTCATGCTCGCTCCCTCGGCCCGCTGCCACTGAAAGAGGACGTCGTTCTGTTCGACGCCAGGGACATCGCCGTTCTGGATAGCACGGTGTACGTCGCCGATGCCGGCTTGCCGGGCATTCAGGCCTTTGCGCTGGACGGACGGCGTCGGTGGGCAGTTGGTCGGAAGGGCGGCGGTCCGTTGGAGTTCCGCGCCATCGTCGGCATCTCGGTTCTGGATGGCAGGATTGCGGTCGCCGACTCGCGGAATGGTCGTGTAACCATCGTCGATCGGCAGGGGGCGCTGGTTGCGGACGTCGACGTCGGCAGTCCGATAGGCGGCTTCCTTCTCGATAACTCCGGACGCTTTCACCTGGGCCGACATAGGCAGATTGGTACGGGTGGTACGGTGCAGGTCCTTCGGGACGCAACCGACGAGGTGGGCAGGTACGGCCGTTACGAAGCGCGGGATCACTCCGTCGCGCTGGCATTGCACAACGGGGTGGCGTTGGCTCGCGGCGATCACGGGGACGTTTGGGTGTTGTATCCCTTCCGCGGCCTCGTCCTCCACGTGAATACCAAGCTCGAAGTCGCTCAGGAGTGGCTCGTGCCATTGCCTGAAGAGTTCGATCCCGAAGCTCCCTATGTTCGGGAGATGGAAAGCCCACAGGGGGCAATGACCGTGGCTATCGTCCGCGCGCAGGTGGCATCGGATATCGCGATGGATGATCGGGGGCACGTGCTTGTCGCCCGTTCCCTCGCGGAAAACGGAACGCTCTCCACACAGCTCTTGATCTACGACCAGGACGGACGCCTGCGTGAGGTAGCCTCCTTGCCCGTGCGTGCGAAGAAGATTGCCTGGTCGCGGGACACCCTCTATACACTTGACCAGCGGTACGGCGAGCCACCGAGCATTGGCAGATACGTTTTGGGGCCGGGAGGGGCCAGTTCACGGTAGGACTGCCTCGAGGGTCGAGTTGCGTGTGCTCCCGCCTGCGCAGCCTCGGAAGTTCAGTCCGACCCAGCTGGTGGTGCGTAGTCTCGCCCTTCGACGCGCAGTCGCACGACGTAGGGCACGTCCAGCGAGTCCCTGTCCACGCAGTAGAGATGATCACCGCGGATGAGCGCTCGTGGGATCACGACCCAGCCCCTCATCGGCGTCTGGACCTTACCGAGATACCGGCCGTCCGGGTCGAACACGTCCAGCCGGATTCCCGATTCGCCGCCCTCGCCGACCGGAAGCACCCACAGGTAGCCCCGGTCGTCAGCGAGCATCCCGATCAGCGCTGACTTGTACGCTGGGATCCTCGACGGATCCGGTCGCACCGTCGCGCGGGCCCCTGAGTCGAACAGTCCCGAGAGTGCCCGCTCGCGGTCTTCCCTGGTGACGGGCACGCGACGGTACTCGCGGCTGACGAGCCGGGCGGTATCTCCTCTGAGCGAGAGCTGAGCGATACGGTACTCGTTGCTCACTGCCCGCCAGACGAATCCACGCTCGTCGAGTGCCACGAGCTCCCTCGCAGCAAACGGCACCGGCCAAGCGCGCGTCACGGTTCCCCGGCCGGTCACCGCCCGGTAGTAATCCTCGGAAAACGGCGGCAGGAGAAGGGAGTCCACATATCCTGCGCGGCTGTCGAGTCGGAAGAAGGCGGTTCGCTGCGGCGTCGGGTCTGCTGGGGATGACGCTCTCCAGCCGTCCCACAGCTCGCCTGCGGCGAAGCCGCCATTCCAGCCGTAGCCGAGATCCCGCACCTCACGCGGGTGTGTACCTACGAGCCGCCCGGTGCTGTCGAAGACCGAGTATCGTCGTGATCGTGGGTCAACGACCCAGAGTGCTCCGGTCGGGTCGATGGCCAGCCCGTTCGCTCCTTGAAACTCCCCGGGTCCGCCGCCCTTCCGCCCAATGGTCCGCACATATCGGCCCTCCGAGTCGAACACGCGAACATCCTGTGCTTGGCGGTCGAGGACGTAGATGCGGCCCGTGGCGCCGACTGCGAAGGCGGCGATGCTACCAAACGCCTCCGGACCATCCTGGGCCGGGCCGATGCGCAAGTCCTCCACCACGCGCCAGGCCGATGCGGAGTCCCACGAGCCGCGGGCCGGGTTGTGGATGACGATGGTCCCCGACGGCAGCGTGTCCACCCCGCCGGTCCACTCTCCCGCGTGCGGCTCCTGAGCGCATCCGGCGAGCGCGAGTGCGGTGCCGAGGAACGCGCAAAGTGAACGATGCATGGTGATGCTCCTCGCCGACACGCGCGCGCCGGCAGACGTCGGACCCGTCCCGGGCGGGGAATGGGATGCACTCGCGACCCCAATCTGACGCCCCCCGCCGTCACGGCAATGCCCGCGGCGGAACCATGCCATGTAACTCGTTGTCGCGTAACATTTTGTATCGCGCACGTCCCGTTGATAATGTGATCTACATCGGGTATTTTTGTTGGACTCCTCCAAGGGGTCCGTTGGGCCCCTTTTTCCGTATCGCCAAGGACCACGCATGACCGCTCCCAACCAGCGCGAACGCATTCTCCCCCGCCTGATTGAAGACGAGATGCGCGAGTCGTTCATCGACTACTCGATGAGCGTCATCGTGGCGCGCGCGCTGCCGGACGTTCGCGACGGATTGAAACCCGTCCACCGCCGCATTCTCCACGCGATGAACGAGCTGGGCCTGGTGCCCGGCCGGCCGTTCAAGAAGTCGGCGACCGTGGTCGGTGACGTGCTGGGCAAGTATCACCCACACGGCGATTCCGCGGTCTACGACGCCTTGGTGCGCATGGTGCAGGATTTTTCGCTGCGCTATCCGCTGGTGGACGGTCAGGGGAACTTCGGCTCGGTCGATGGCGACTCGGCGGCGGCCTATCGGTACACCGAGGCCCGCCTCACGCCCATCGCCATCGAGATGCTGGCGGACATCGACAAGGAGACGGTGGCGTTCGTCGCGAACTTCGACGACCG
>CAYWNR010000323.1:0-4610 GCA_964459705.1 uncultured Gemmatimonadaceae bacterium
CAGGCACTCCAGGACGAGATCGTGGCGCGGACGGAGCACGACGCGTTGGATTAGGCGGATAGGCGGCCAGGCGGCTAGGCGGATAGCAAGGGCCCCGAGGGACAGACTCTCCCTCGGGGCCCTTGCTAACCGCCTGGCCGCCTATCCGCCTATCCGCCTAGTATTTGTCGTCCCAGAACAGCCCCCGCTCACGCTCCGGCATCGTCGCCTTCACCTCGATCTGGCGCTTGTTCCGCATGACGTCGATCCGGATTTCATCTCCCGGCTCGTAGGAGCGCAGGATCCGGATGGCGTGGGACGCGCTGCTCGGCACGCGCCCCCCGATCCGCAGGATCACATCACCGCTCTTGAGGCCGAGCAGCGAGTCCTTGGGCGCCCGCACCACGAGCAGTCCGTCGGTGGTGCCGAAGTACGCGCCAAGCTCTGCGTCCAGCGTCGTGAGCTCCATGTCGGACCAGCGGCCGCCGATGCCGAGGGAATAGACGCGCGCGAGCTCGCCCTGTTGGTCCTGCAGCCGTCCCTGGAAGGTGCGCAACGCACCTTCCTGCGCGCGGCGGGCGGCCCCGAGTTGTTCGCGGGTCAGGTCGAGAGTCCCCTCCCAGTCCGGCATCACGTAGGAGCCCGAGTACGAGGAACTGTCCAGCTTGCGTGGTACGACCACGACGGTCTTGGTGTCCCGGCCGCGCCGATACTGCACCCGCACCGAGTCTCCTTCGTCGAGGCCTCGCACCAGCTCGATGAGGCGGTCGCCGGGAGAGGCATCCTTCCCCAGCACGCCCAGCTTCTCCCCGTTGAACGCCACGACGATGTCGCCCGAGAGGAGTCCGGCCTTGGCGGCAGGCCCATCCGGGGTCACCGCCTGCAGCACGGCCCCGACGGAATCCGTCGCTGGGTCGATCTCGGTCTTCACCACCACGCCCAGCCGCGGCCGATCCGCCATGATCGAGACCGTGAATGGAACGGCCCATTTCACCGAATCGCCGCGCAGATGAATGGAGTCGGCAAAGAGCCGGATGCTGGGAGCGACCAGGACCGTCGAACTTCGCCCGAGCTTGCGCTCCACGTCCCGCATCTGATCTCGCAGCGTCTGCAACCGCGCTTGCATCTCCTGCAACTGGTGCTCGAGCTGCTGCCGTTCCTCTGTCGTCATCTTGTCCTGCGCTGCGAGCCCGCCGGTCGCGACGACCAGCGCGAACGCGGCCATGATCACTCGCCTCATAATCCCCCCCTGCTCGTCGGGTCAGAACCCGACATAGTTGGCTCGCGTGACGTGGACGTTCACCAACGCGTCCATCAGATCCACGCGATTACGCCACAGATTCACCAGCTCGGTGTTCGGGGCGCGCTCACGATCCACCTGTGCGATCCCGGCGTCCACGACGGCAATCCGGTCTTCCAAGTCCGCGATGATGCCCGCGGCGCGCCCGTTCAACACCCTGCTGTTCGGATCGTATGAGTGCAGCGCCGCTTCGAGCGTGCGCGATTGCGCCATCAGGTCTTGCAGCTCCGCGGTCTGCTGTTCGCCGGCCGCTGTCCCGGGGATCGACCGGATCCCGATCAGCAGGGCGATGCCCGCGGCGGCGGCGAGGGAATTCCAACCCCACCGCCGGATGGTGCGTCCGCGGCGCTCGCGCCGCGCCTGTTCCCGGATCACATCCCAGCGGTCGCGTGGGGGCCGATAGGCCTGCAGCGCTCGCAGCGCCGACACCCGACGGTAAATCAGATCCAACTCGTGCCGGCAGTACGGGCACTCGTCCGCGTGCGCCTGGGCCCAGGCGTTGCCCTGACCGTCCCGGACCGCCAGCAACTCCGCCATCGTGCAGTGTTTTCGCATCGTCACGACTCCCCGCCGAGCCAGCCTCGCAACCGCGTGTGCGCGCGGGCGAGCTGCGACTTCGAGAAACTGACCGTCTTCCCCATCATCTCGGCGATATCCTCGTGTGTGTATCCCTCGACATCGTGCAACCACACCACCGCTCGCGACGTTTCCGGCAACCTGAGTAACGCGGTCTCCAGATCGAGCTGCAGTCCCAGATCCGGCGGTTTGGTGGCGGAGGCACCGCCATCCTCGACGAACTCGTCCGCGTCGCGGTACTTCTCCCGCCGCACCCGCATCAGCGCCTTACTCGCCGCGATGCGCTTGACCCAGGCGGTCAGGCTTCCGGGACCCGTCCCGCGCAACCCCCGGATACTCCGACACACCTCCAGGAACGTCTCCTGGAGAACATCCTCGGCATCTTCTTCGCTGCGGCAGATGCGCCGAGCCATCGTGTAGACCAGCCCCTCGTAGGACCGGTACACCCGTTCCAGGGCGTCCAGGTCGCCGGTCTTGGCGCGCTCCACCGCGACGTCGTCGAGGACTCCGATCACGGCCGCGGTTGCTCCCGTCATGGTCGATGTAAGAGATGCTGGGGGGGCGGGGAAGGTCGCAGAGAGTTGGTGGTTAGAAGTTGGTGGTTAGAAGTTGGTGGTTGGTGGTCAGCCACTCGGGCGTTGGCTCTACCACTAACCATCAACCACCAACCACTAACCATTAGACCACCAGGTTCACCAGCCGATCCACCACGTAGATGGCTTTCCGTATCTGCTTGTCAACAATGAACTTACGGACCGACTCCTCGGCGGTGGCCCGCGCGACGGCCTCCGCTTCGGCGAGCCCGGCGGGGACCGCCACGCGCCCCCGCACCTTGCCGTTCACTTGCACCACCAGCTCGATCTCCTGATCGCGGGCTAGTTCGGGATCGTGCTCCGGCCACCTGGCCTCGAACACGCTCTCCGCATGCCCAAGCCGCTCCCAACACTCCTCGGCGAAGTGCGGCGCGAACGGCGCGAGGAGGATGACCAAGGGCTCCACCAATACCACGGGAATCGCCCGCTCCTCGTCTCTGCCCCGCTGCCCCGCTGCCCCGCTCTTCTCGCCATCCGTACTCTCCCGGCGGATGAGATTGACATACTCCATCATCGCCGCGAGCGCCGTGTTATAGCGGAGCCCGTCGACGTCCGCGCCGACCTTCCTGATGGTCTGGTGGAGTTTTCGGAGCGCCGCCTCGGACGCGTTCGCGTCCTCGGCATCGCCAGTCAGGGACCACACGCGGTCCAGGAAGCGCCGGATGCCGGAGATGCCCTCATCCCGGAAGTCTCCGCCCTCCTGATAGGGCCCAAGGAACATCAGGTACATCCGGAACGTGTCGGCGCCCCACTGGGCAACGTACTCGTCCGGAACCACGACGTTGCCGCGCGACTTGGACATCTTCGCGCCGTCCTTGACGATCGTGCCGTGGGCGCGGAACTGCGCAAAGGGCTCGTCGAATTCCACGTGGCCGAGATCGTGCAGGACCATCGTGATGAAGCGCGCATAGAGCAGGTGGAGCACGGCGTGCTCGTTCCCCCCGATGTACGAGGACACCGGGAGCCAGCGCCGCGTCAGCGCCGCGTCGAACGGGACGTCGGCGCATTCGGTGGACGGGTAGCGCAGGAAGTACCACGCCGAATCGAGGAACGTGTCCGAGACGTCGGTTTCACGCCTGGCGCTCCCGCCGCAGGAGGGGCACGGTACGCGGTACCACGATTCCAGCCTGGCGAGCGGGGAGACCCCGCTTTCGTCGGGTCGGTAGTTCTCGAGCGGCGGCAACGCCACGGGCAGGTCCGCTTCGGGAACGGGCACCGTACCGCACGCGTCGCAATGGATGATGGGGATGGGCGGCCCCCAGTAGCGTTGCCGGGAGATGCACCAGTCGTGCAGGCGATATTGCACCTGCGTTTTCGCACGCCCCTCCCCTTCGAGCCAGCGTGTGATCGCGGGCGCCGCCTCCCGGCACGGCGTGCCGTCGAACCGGCCCGAGTGCACCAGCCGTCCCTCCCACGACATGTACGGCAGCGCGCCGTCTTCGTCCCCCACCGGCTCCACGACGCGCACGACGGGCAGATCGAACTTCCGGGCGAACTCGTAATCCCGTCCGTCGTGGCCCGGAACCGCCATGATGGCGCCGGTGCCGTACTCCATCAGCACGTAGTCGGCAATCCAGATGGGCACGGGCTTCCCGGTGGCCGGATTGCGCGCGTAGGCTCCGGTGAACACGCCCGTCTTTTCCTTCGAGCCGACCCGCCGCGAGACGAGATCCATCTCCCGCGTCTGCTGGATGTACGCCTGCACCGCGGCCCGGCTGCCGGGCGCCGTCAGGCGCTCCACCAGCGGATGCTCGGGAGCGAGCACCACCCACGTGGCTCCGAACACCGTGTCTGGCCGCGTAGTGAACACCGTGATCGGACCGCCGTCCGTCGTCTCGAAGGCCAACTCCGCGCCCTCGGACCGCCCGATCCAGTTGCGCTGGGCCGTGCGGGTCGTGTCCGACCAATCGAGCGTCTCGAGGTGGTCGAGGAGACGCGGCGCATAGCGCGTAATGGCGAAGAACCACTGCTCGAGCACGCGCTGCGTGACCAGCGTCTCGGGGTGGCGCTCGCAATAACCGTTGATGACCTGCTCGTTGGCGAGCACGGTCTTGCACTCGGGACACCAGTTGACCGGCGCCGCTTTCCGGTACGCGAGCCCGGCCTTGAACAGCTGGACGAAGATCCACTGCGTCCACTTGTAGTACGCGGGGTCGGTGGTC
>CAYWNR010000324.1:0-4610 GCA_964459705.1 uncultured Gemmatimonadaceae bacterium
GGCGTGTTCTTCTCGTGGGCGCACTTCCCGGACGCCATCCACCCGCTGATCCGGGCGCTCCCGCTCACCGCCCTCAATGACGGATTGCGGGCGGTGCTCCTCGACGGTGCCGGGATGCCCGCGGTCGCCGGGTTCCTCGGGATCATGCTGGCGTGGGGGATCGCCACCTTCGTGGTGTCGGTGCGTATCTTTCGTTGGAGTTGAGTGACCCGGCTTCCCGGAGGGTACCATGAGCGGAAAAATCAGCGCCAAAGCCCAACAGAAGCTCGACATCCTGATCGTCGCACGGCGCAAGTCCGAGCGGTTGCACAACCTCGTAGAGCAGTATGTGTCAACCGGCCAAGACCACTTTGCGGTCCAGATCACACGGACGGGGGCGGAGCTCGGACGCGCGTTGCTGAGCGCCGGGTATGGTGCGATGGCGGACTACGTCAGCCAGCTGGCAATGGGTGCCAAGCGCGGAGGCCCCACGCAGGCGAAGTTCCGGGCGCTTCGGGACGCCGTCGCGCAGGTGCGCCCGGCCATCGATCGAGCGGAGAAGCAGGTCCTGGTCGAGGACCAGGCGGAGATCGGCGCGTAGATCCAGGGCAGACGAGGGCGGCACCGGTGGGCGGAGGATCCAAGTCGGAGCGTCGGTTGCAAGGGTGATTACGCTCCCGATGCCAGGTCGTCCACGGCTTGCGCGACCGCATCGCCGTGCGTGAGCGGTAACACATGTCCCGCCTCGCCGATCACGCGGAGGCGCGCGCCGAGTCCGCCCGCGAGTTGTCGGGCGGTTTCGAGCGGGAAATAGCAGTCCCGCCCGCCGTGCAACACGATGGCCGGCATGCCCAGCTCTCCAAGCCGAGACCGAACGTCGAATCCCTCCATCGCTGACCGGAAGGCGCGCCGAGCGGCCCACGGGGTCGCGCGCCAGCCAGCGATCCCGACGCGAATGTCGTCGTGCTGGGGGAGCGCGCGAAAATCCACCGGTCGTGTGGCCAGGTGTCCCCGGTTCATCAGGCGGTGCATGGCCCGCGTTACGATCCCACTGTTCCAGAACGGCAGCAGTGGACGCACGCCCACACGGAGCTCCCAGCCTGCCATGCGGAGCACGCGCAGGCGCACGGCGGCGAACATCGGACCCGGGGCCGTGCTCACCAACACCAGGCCGGTCACCGCGCGTGCCTGATCCGGTCGTGCCAGCAGCCAGGCGAGTGCGAGCATCCCTCCGAAGCTGTGCCCGACCACGATGCGGGTGCTGGCATCCTGCCATTGTGCGACTCGGGTCAGCTGGTCGAGATACGCCAAGTGCGGCGTCATCCCCGGGCCGGTGGCGACGACGTCGCTCAGCTTCGCCACGAGCGTGGGGAGCCCGAAGTCGGGGAAGATCGTGCCGTTGAGCGACATGCCCGGCAGGGCCAGGACCGTCACCGAACCGTGATGCATGCGAAGCAGTATAGCCGCGCCCGACGCTGGTTGGCGGTGGGATGGCGGCTTCCGAAACCGGAAGGGCGTTGACGCCGTATTGTTAACGCCGTTAGGTTAACGCCGTTCAGAACAGCGTTAACCATTGAAGGTCCAAGTAATTCAATCAACGAGAGCTAGACAGTGACAGCAACTAATGGCACCGACGTCGTACCACGCGATGCAGAGACGGCGATCGTCGAAGCGGCGCGCGACCTGATGGCCGAAGGCGGCATGGACGCGTTCTCGATGCGCGCCGTCGCCGACCGTGTCGGGATTTCCGCCACCGCGATCTACCACCACTTCGCCAACAAGCAGGCGCTGGTGGACCGGGTCGTTCGGCATGCGTTCGAGCGCTTTGGCTCCGAGATGGAGCGGGCGGCCCGCCAGCATGCCAAGGGATCGCTTGAGCGCGTCGCGGCCCTGGGCGAGGCGTACATCCGCTTCGCGACGGAGCACGGCGCCTATTTTCGCGTGATCTTCAGCATTGCTGCCCCCAACCCGCGCGACCTCAAAGAACTCCCGTTCGGTGCCGGGTATCCGCTCCTGCGCACGACGGTGGCCGACGCCATGGAGGCGGGCACCATGCGGCAGGGCGACCCCGACGTCATGGCGCACTTCCTCTGGTCGCTGGCGCACGGGATCGTGACCCTGTCGCTCTCCTGTCGGCTGCAGGGCTGCCCCGAATGCGTGGGCGACGTGGACGCGGTTGCCCTGAACCTGTTCCACGCTTTCGATCCGTGGATTCGCGACGGGATCACCGCGCCAACCGGGGAGGCGGCATGAGGCGGTTTGGCATGTCCCGCCCGTTGTGGCGAATCCTCGAGGCGGCGGTCGCGCTCGTCGCGGTTTCCGCGCCACTCGCCGCGCAGTCGGCCGACTCGGTAACGCTGGCACAGGCCATTTCGGAGGCCCTGGACCACAGTCCCACCGTGCGGCAGGCTCGCGCGGCGGTCTCCGCCGCGAACGGCCAGGTGCGGGAGGCGTGGGCCACGGTGCTGCCCGACATCAACGCGTCCGCGTCGTATCAACGGAACTTCATGGTGCAGGAGGCCTTTCTCCCGCGCGCCATCTTCGATCCAACGGCCGGGCCGGACGAACTGCTGAAGGTCAAGTTCGGTGCGGAGAACAACTGGTCGGCGGGATTCACGGTCAACCAGCCGTTGTTCCAGGTGGATGCCTTCATCGGCGTTGGCGCCGCGGGCCAGTATCGCGCGTTGCAGGAGGAGGTTGCGCGCGGGACCACGCAAGGCGTCGTGACCGACGTGCGGCAGCGGTACCTGGGCGTGTTGGCCGCTGCGGAACTGGTGCGCCTGAACGAAGAGAGCGTACGGCGCGTGCGCGAGACCCTGGAGGACACGCGGGCGCGGTACCGGGCGGGGCTCACCAGCGAGTATGACGTGCTGCGATTCGAGGTCCAGCTTGCCAACCTCGAGCCGGGTCTCCGACGGTCCCGGGACGCGGTCGCCACCGCCAAGCGGGCGCTGCTCATCGCGATGGGCCGCGACGCGTCCGGCGACATCGAGGTGGTCGGGCGCCTGCAGGAGATTGACATCTTGGAGCCGGAGCGCAACACGCCGGAGCACCGAGCCTTGATCGCCCTGTCGGGTCCGCTCCTGGACTCCCTGGCGCTCGACTCGGCAGCCGCCACCGCGATCGCGCAGCGCAGCGACGTCCGGCAGGCGGAGCTGGGGATCGTCGTGGAGCAGGCGCGGCTCAAGGTCGAGCGGGCGCAATTGTTCCCCAAGCTCTCGTTGTTCGGCGCGTACAGCCTGACGGCGCAGGATCCGGGTAGCCCCACGTTCTTCGGGGGCAGCAGCCAGTACCGGGCGGGGGCCGCCTGGGCGGGGCTGCGGGTGGAGCTGCCGGTGTTCCGCGGGTTCCGCGAGTACGCCCGCATGCAACAGGCGCGCGCGAACATCGACCAGAACCGGGCGCGATTGGCCTTGGCCCGGGAGCAGACGGTCGATCAGTTGCAGACCCTGATCGCCGCGCTCGGCGAGACGCGAGAGCGCGTCGCGAGCGAACGGGACGCGGTTGCCCAGGCGCAACGCGGCTATCAGATCGCGACCGCGCAGTATCGCGAGGGATTGGGCTCGCAGTTACAGGTGACGGATGCGGAGCTGGCGCTCCGCCAGTCGGAGTACAACTACGCACAGGCAGTCTTCGAACACTTGATTGCGCGGTCCAATCTGGATGCGGCGCTGGGAACGGTTCCGGACGCGGCCGACCTGGTTTCGGCCGATGGGCGTTGAGGAGCAAAGCATGCGAGTACGAGCACAGTGGGTTGGTGTGACGGTGCTGGTGGCGGCCGCGACGGTGGCGTGCCAGTCCACCGAGGGCGAATCGACTGGCCAGCCGGACGAAGTCGTGCGGGTCGTCAACGTGGAGGTGGCGCCGGTTCGGACCGATCACTTCGAGGACTATCTGCGGATCACGGGCCAGGTCGAGGCCATGCACGACGTCACGGTGTCGGCCGAGGAGACGGGCCGCATCGTCGCGTTCCGCGTGGACAAGGGGGCGTGGGTCGACGCCGGTGATGTGATTGCCGAGTTGGACGACGCCATTCTCACGGCGCAGGTGCAGGAAGCGCGCGCGTCGGCGACGCTCGCCGCGGATCAATACGAGCGCCAACGCCGTCTGTGGGAAGAAGATCACATCGGGAGCGAGATCGGATTCCTCCAGGCGCGGACGGAAGCCGAGGTGGCGCGCGCGCGTCTCAGCACGCTCGAAACCCGCCTCGCTCGGACCAAGATCCGCGCGCCGGTGGCCGGCATCTTCGACGAGAAGTTCGCCGAAACGGGTGAGATGGCGATGCCCGGCACGCGGATCGCTCGCGTGGTCGCGTCGCGCCAGGTGAAGGTGACCGGTGGGGTTCCGGAGCGGGACGCGCTGGCGATCAAGGTCGGTGCCCGTGCCGACATCATGTTCGACGTGATTCCGGGCGAGACGTTCGTCGGCCGGATCCGCTACATGGGCGCGACCGTGGATCCGATCAATCGCACCGTGCCCATCGAGATCCTGCTCGACAATCCCGGCGGCCGGGTCAAGCCGCGGATGGTGGCGGAGGTTCAGGTGGCGCGCGCGCGGCTCGACGACGTCGTGGTCGTGCCGCAGCAGGTGGTGCTGCGCACGGAGGACGGCTACGAGGTGTTCGTGGTCGA
>CAYWNR010000325.1:0-4598 GCA_964459705.1 uncultured Gemmatimonadaceae bacterium
GGCCGACACCGCCGCCAACCCGCCCCCGCCCGATTCCGCCATGCCGGTGAACGAGTTGACGATACCCATCGTCGTTCCGAGCAATCCCACGAACGGAGCCGTGGAACCGACCGTCGCGAGCAGACCCATGCCGCGCTTCAGTTCGGCCTGGAGGATCAGCATCTGCCGATCGACCGCGCGTTCCGCGGAGTTGATGTCGGCGGACGTGATGGTGGACCGGTCACGCAGCAGCGGCTTGATCTCGACCAGCGCCTCGCCCAGGACCCGGGCGACGTGCGAGATCTTCTGCTTTTCCGCGACGGCGATGGCCTGCTCGAGCTGCTCTTCTTGCAGGAACCGCGCGAACTCCGGGGTGAACTTGCGGGTTTCCCGCATGCTCTTCCGGAAGCGCCACCACTTCGCGCCCGCGACCGTCAGGGAAAGCAGCGACATCACCGAGAGGATGGCGATGATGCCGCGCGCGAACATGCCGGCGGAATTCCACAACTCGAGCAGTGAGATGTTCATAGCTTAGCTCCGTCCTCCCAACGACGGTGAAGGTACGGCGCGGCGGCCCCCGCCGCGCCCGTCAGTAACACGCGGGACTCAGCCGCCTTTGAGGATGTTGAACTTGACCGGCTGCCGGACGAGGACCCGGACTGGCTGCCCGCGCATGCGACCAGGCCGGTACACCGATCCGAGGATCACGTCCCGTGCGGGACCATTGAAGGCCCCCTGCGTCGATTCGATGAGCTTGAGCGTCTCCGGTTCCGGATGGCCGTCTACGCCAATCACGACTTCGTAGACCACCGTGCCTTCGATGCCTGCGTCCTGCAACAGCGGTGGGTACCGGAGCGGCGGGTGCGAGAGCCGAATGGGCGGCTCGTCCACGACGGCTTCGATGAACACGGCGCTGAGGTCGTCCGGGACATCCCCCGTTCCGCCTTCCACGCCCTGCGCGATACCGCCTTCGGCACCCACACCGGTGTAGTCGCGCGGGTCGAACCGCTCGTTCAGGTTGACCGGCGGGATTTCCGTGGGGATTTCCGTGATCGCGACGACCGTCTGGAACCCCTTGGGCGGAGGCGTCAGCGAGGCGATCGGAGGCGGCGGTTCGGGCTTCTGCTCTTCCGGATGCGCTTGAATGAAGATCAGCTGCGTGTCCGGCTTCGCCGCTTCGATGGCCTCTCGCACCTTGGTGGTTGCCACCACCGCCCCATAAATGAGGACGCCGTGGAGCACCAGCGACATCATCGAGCTGGAGAATATGCCGCCGATCTTGCGGTTCCGCGGGTTGGATTCAACGAGGTTGTCAAACATAGGAACCTCCGCGAGTGGGCTCTGCTCACCCGTAAGGTACCCCGCCCACGCCAGCTCCACCTCGCCATTGCGTTGGCGGTTGATTACAGGATCATGACAAACGCATTACGGTCCAACCGCTTCGCCTGTCGGGTCGTCTACTGATAGCGGTAACTGGACTGTGAACGTCGTCCCGCGACCAGGGCGGCTCTGCACGGCAATCGTCCCGCCGTGCGCCTCCGCGATCCACTTCGAGATCGCCAAACCCAACCCCACGCCGGAACGCTCCCGCAGCCGGCTGCGGGACGGGTCGGCCCGCCAGAAGCGGTCGAAGATATGCGGCAGATCGCCCGGCGCAATCCCGACGCCCGTATCGCGAACCGAGATGGCAACCCCGTCCCTGTGCGGCTCGGCCCGAATATCCACCCGCCCTCCCGCCGGCGTGTACTTGATCGCGTTGGTGAGGAGGTTCATGAACAGCTGTCTGAGACGGAGCTGATCGCCGGGCAGCAGGACCGGGGCGTTGGGAATGGACACGCGAACCGCGACTCCCGCCTGCTCGCCGAGGATACCACCGGTTTCGGCGATCTCGCCGAGTAACTCGCAGAGATCGACCGGTTCGAGCGCCAGGGGCGCGCGTCCCTCGTCGGCCCGGGCCAGGACGAGCAACGAGTCCACGATCTCGGTCATGCGGTTCACTTCGGCCAGTGTCTCGTCGAGGACTTCCATCACTTCCGGCGTGATGCGCCGATGGGTCAAGGCGCGCTCGATCCCCGCGCGCAGCACCGTGAGCGGGGTCTTCAACTCATGGCTTGCATCCGCGGTGAACCGGCGCAGGCTCCCAAAGGACTGCTCCAGCCGTCCGAGCATGGCATTGAGGGTACCGGTGAGCCGCGCGAGCTCGTCTCCCGACGGCAGGGGCGCGAGCCGGCGGTGCAGGCTCCGGCCGTCGGTGATGGCCTGCACCTCGTCGATGACGCGGTCCACGGGGGCCAGGGCACGGCCCGCCAGGATGTAGCCGATCCCGACAGACGCCGCGAGGATGACGGGGGTGAGGAGCAGGATGACGAGCGCGAGGCGCCGCGGCCCGACGACGAGCGACGCGGTGGCGTCCCCGGAGAGTACCGCGTGGATTTCGGGACCGGCGTCCGTGACCGGCCGGACGCTGTACCGCACGTTGCCGATGGGTGGACCGAGGTCGAGGGAACCGGAGCGCGACGTCGCCCCCACGCTGAACACGGGCGCCAGCAGGCGAACCAGCGAGCCGTACGGGAGGGCCCGGGCGTCCGGCGAGGCGTGCAGGACGTCCCCGTCCGCGTCGACGAGGAGGATGTAGCCTGGCACGCCCTCGAGGAACGCGGCCACGTCACTCGCGAGCACCATCCGGCCGGTCTGCGGATCTTCCGCCACGAGCGTGCGGCGCGACCGATAGGCCTCCGACAGGGTGGCCGCGATCAGGTCCGACTCGAGGTGGGCGCGCGCGTCGAGCTCGTTCACGTTCTCACCGCGCTGCACCAGATAGAGGACCACGGCGAACATGAAGATCGTGGCCGCCAGGGCCACCACGTACGATGCCGCGAGCCGCGCCCGAATCGTGTGCATCTAGGGCTTCATTACGTAGCCGACGCCGCGAACGGTGTGGATGAGACGCGTGGTAAAGCCCAGATCGATCTTCTTGCGGAGTCGATTGATCACGACATCCACCACGTTGGTGCCCGGGTCGAAATGGTAGCCCCACGCATACTCGGTGATCAGCGTCCGCGACATCACCCGTCCGCGGTTCCGCACGAGGTACTCCAGGACGGCGTATTCCTTGGGGGTTACGTCGATGGCGCGCCCCGCGCGGCGCACCTCGCGGCTCCCCGTATCGATGGTGAGGTCTCCCACGGTCAGCACGGGCGGGGCGATGGCTTTCGGCCGGCGGGAGAGCGCTTCGACGCGCGCCAGCAGTTCCTCGAACGCGAAGGGCTTCGTGACATAGTCATCCGCGCCCATCCGCAGCGCCTGCACCTTGGACTCGACCGCGTCCTGCGCGGTGAGAATCAGGATGGGCGTCGCGATGCCACGATCGCGCAACGTGCGGAGCACTTCCGGGCCCGAGAGGCCGGGGAGGCGTTGATCGAGCACGATGAGATCGAGCGCGGGATCGACGGCCTGCTCCAGACCAGACGGCCCATCGTCGGCGACCGCGACCTGCATTCCTTGTTCCTCGAGACCGCGCTGCACGAATTGGGCAACGAGACGATCGTCCTCGATGACCAGGACCTTCATGCGGCGGCATCCGGCTGATAGCAGGGCAGGATGACCCGGAAGGTCGAGCCGCTGCCGAGTTGCGAGTCCACGAAGATGCGCCCACGATGATGCTGGACGATGGCGTACGCGATCGACAGCCCCAGGCCCGTGCCGTAGCCCGGCGCCTTCGTCGTGAAGAAGGGCTCGAAGATCTTCGCGACGTCCTCGCGCTGAATGCCCATGCCCGTATCCGAAATCTCGACGACCACCTCGTCCTTCCGTCCGGGATTGACGCGCGTGCCCACGGTCAACGTCCCCCGTCCGTCCATCGCGTCGATGGCGTTCAGCATGAGATCCAGAAACACCTGGATGAGTTGCTCGGAGTTCGCCTCGACCGGAGGGAGGTCGTCGGTCAGCTTCCGTTCGAGGCTGATCCGCTTGAAGCGATCGTGGTACCGCAGCAGAAACAACGCGTCTTCGACCACCTGGTTGATGGGCACGGGATACTTGGCGCGTGCTTTGGGACGCGAGAAGTCGAGGAGCCCGTCCACGATGGACTTGCACCGATTCAGCTCCGCTTGCATGATCTCGAGGTACTCCCCGAACGCCTGCTGTTGCACCAGTGCGAGATCCTCCAGGCGGCTGGTCAAGGCCTCCACACACGCGCCGATGGTCGCGAGGGGGTTGTTGATCTCGTGCATCACGCCCGCGGCCAGCTGGCCGACCGCCGCGAGCTTCTCGGTCTGCGCGATCTGCTGCTGGACCGTTTTCGCCTGGGTGATGTCCTCGCCGATGGTGATGACGTGGGTGACTTCCTGATTGTCGAGCCGCATGGGGATCTTGGAGATTCGGTAGTACCGGGGACCTTCCCGCCCCTCGGTCTGGACCTCCATTTCCTCCATCCCACCAGTTTCGAACACCCGATCGAACTCGCGCTTCAGCAACTCGCGTGGTTGCCGATGCAGGATGTCGAAGACGGGCCGGCCCAGCGCGTCATCGCGCGCGACGCCCTGGGTGCCTGATTCCCGTTTGCGGTTCCACGCCTGAATGCGGTAGTCCCGATCGATCACGTACAGGCCCACCGGCAG
>CAYWNR010000326.1:0-4580 GCA_964459705.1 uncultured Gemmatimonadaceae bacterium
CCTGGGGCGCGGGCGGCGGCGGCCGATTGACGTGGGGCGAAGCGTTCATCATTGCTGGCGACGTCGGCTACGGACGGGAAGCCGGCATGCAGATCTATCTCGGACTCGGGCAGATGTTCTAGATGCGGCCACAGCGGAACGACGGGATGACGGGATGCTGAGCCTGCGACTCCTCGGGCCGCCGGAGGTGACCCTCGACGGCGCGCCGGCTCCCGCCGAGGTGTTGTGGCGCAAGCACCTGGCGCTCCTGGTGTACCTCGCGCTGTCCCCCACGCGTGGGCGCACACGCGAGCATCTGGTCGGGTTGCTCTGGGCGGAGAAGGGCGAGGCGGCGGCCCGGCATTCACTCCGCGAGGCCATCCGCGTGCTGCGGCAGGCACTTGGCGGGGACGTCGTCGTTACCGACGGTCAGATGATTCGGCTCGCGCCGGACGACGTGGAGCTTGATACCGCGGCGTTTGAGCGGTGCGTCGAACGCGAGGCGTGGGACGAGGCCGTGTCGCTCGTCGCGGGTGAGTTCCTCGAGGGCTTCAGCGTTCCCGGCGCCAACGCGTTCGATGACTGGCTCAGCGCGCAGCGGATGGAATGGCGCGGGCGCACCACCGCCGCGCTCGTCGCGTTCGCGGACGGCGCGCTCCGCGCCGGGAGATTGGATGAGGGCCGCCGCGCCGCCGGTCGCGCGTTGTCGGCGGATCCCCTGTCCGACGTCGCGGTTCAGGCGGCCATGCGGGGGGAGGCGCTCGCGGGTGACGCGGCGGCGGCACTCGAACTGTTCGCCACGTTCGCACGGCGCGCGCACGAGGCGGGAGCGGAACCGGGCCAAGCGACCACACTCCTGGCGGAACGGATTCGCCAGCAGCGCGGACCAGAGCGACTGGCACGGCGCGGGCGGCCGGAACCGTGGTCCCGCCGGGCTCCGCTCGTGGGCCGGAGCGCCGTGCTCGCCACCCTCGTGACGCGGTGGGAGCGCGTCGTCGCCGGCGGCGGCGCGGGTCTCCTCGTGGTCGAGGGTGATCTCGGGATCGGCAAGACGCGCCTGCTTGACGAGGTAGCGACGCGCGCCGGGCTCGATGGGGCGGCGGTGGCCAAGGCCCTCGCGGTGTGGGCGGATCGGGAAGAGCCGGGGAGTGGGATGCTCGGCCTGGCGCGCGGAGGACTGATCGACGTGCCCGGAGTCGCCGCCGCCTCCGCGCCGGCGCACGCGGCGTTCGCCGCGCGCGTTCTCGAATGGGGCGATCGGTTCCCGGGAGCGCGAAACGTCGAGCCGGCCACGCTCGGGTCCGCGTTCCGCGAGTTGGTGCTCGCGGCGGCCGGCGAACAACCGGTCGTCCTCGCGGTGGACGATGCGCACTGGCTCGACGACGATTCGCTGGGGGTGTTGCAGGCACTCCTGCGCGACGCGGGCGATCGCCGGCTCCTCGTGCTGCTCACGGTCATGCCGGGGACCGCGAGCACGGCGCTCGACGAGCTCCGATCGGCGGTAGGTGGCGACCTCCCAGGCGAGACGCTCGCGCTGGCCCGCCTCGATGCCGCCGCGATCCGGGAGCTGGCCCAATGGGCCCTTCCCTCTTACGAAGGCGAAGCGCTGGACCGTGTCACGCGGCGCGTCACCACGGACTCGGCAGGCATACCGCTCCTCGCGGTCGAGTTGCTCCACGCGGTGACGCTGGGGCACGAGCCCGAGGCGGACGGGACCCCGTGGCCGGCTCCGTTGCGCACGCTATCGCAGACGCTCCCCGGCGACCTACCCGACAGCGTCGTTGCCGCGATTCGCGTGGGATTCCGCGGACTCTCTCGTGGGGCGCAACAGGTGCTGGCAACGCTCGCCGTGTTACCGGACCGTGCGGACGAACCGCTGCTGGTGCGGGCCACGGGGCTCATGCGGGACGACGTGTCGCTCGCGCTCGACGAGCTCGAATGGCAGCGCTGGGTGACCGCGGACGCGCGCGGCTATTCGTTCGTCGCGCGGATCGTGAAAGACATCGTCAAGCGAGACATGCTCACGCCCGGGCAACGGCGCCGGATTGAAGAGGCGGTCGGGGCGGACTAGGCGGTCAGGGCGGCCCAGGCGGACCGGTGTCGCGACCGACTCGCGAGTTCCGTGACCGCCTGGACCGCCTTGTCCGCCGGGTTCTCAGCCCTGCTTCAGCCGCAGGCTCCAGACGTACGCGGCGACCGCCTTGACCTGCTCATCCGTGATGGCGCTCCCGCCCTTCGGTGGCATCATGATTCCGCTCTTGGACTCGGCGGTGGGAACGCCCTTGTGGATCTGCGCGACGATGGCGTCGTAGGACCCATCGCTGTGCAGCCACTCAGAGTCGCCCAGATTCGGGCCGAGACCCGTCACGCCAACGCCGTTCTGCCCGTGGCAGGTGACGCAAATACCCGCCCCGTGGAACAGCGTCTTGCCCTCATCGACCATGGCCTGGGTGACGCCCGGGGGGAGGCTGCCCGCCGGCGTGGCCTGCATGGTTGAGTCGGCCGCGGGCGCCGCCGCGGCGGCGGCCGGCGCCGCCTGCGTCTGTTGCTGCTGTTCACCACCACCACCGCACGCGACGAATGCCAGCGTGAGCGCGGTCAACGAAGCGAGATTACGGGCCATCATTGTGTCCTCGGGGTGCAGAAGTGAGGGTGTGGATGAGCGATGAAACCATACTCCGAGTACCGCGCTTCCGGTACCCGGCCGCGAGATCGGATTCCGACCGTCGCGGTTGAGAATCGCGGTCGGGTGGCCACCCGGTTACTCCCCTCGGTGGTGGCTCAAGCTCCAGGTGCCGTTTCACTGAAGCCTCCAAGAAACCACGAACGGGGCTGGGGCCCGCAATCTACACGTGGCGTCCTGGAGCTGGGCAGTGTGGTGGCGCCGGCCCTGGCCGGGCGGCGACGGGGCGTGGTGCTAGCGGGGCGTGGTGCGTGACTGGGATGCGGTCACACGTGATGGTGGTGGTGGTGCAGCGTCGCGAGGTGGAAGAGGCGGTAGAACGGGCATTCACGCGTGAGGGCCGTCGCCATCAGGATGATGCCGAGGAGGATGGCCGCGAACGACACGAGTCCTGGGACGGGAACGAAGACGCCGAACAGTCCCAACAACACCGCGATCACGCCACGAGTTATGGCGTCCCAAGTCCCAACGTTCCCTTCCACCGCTCCTCCAGACTCCGATTGAACAGGAAGTTCGGTCCGGCGTGGTGAACAGGCCGGTAAGTGGGCGTGAAAAAGGCGTAAAGGGGAGGAGACCGGTCGTCAGGCGGTGCGCGGCAGCCGAACCGTGACGCGGAGCCCCCGGCCGTTCCCCGGGGAGGCGCTGATCGTGCCGCCGTGCGCGGCGATGATGGCGGCCGCTACCGTGAGCCCGAGTCCCGCTCCGCCGCGCCCGCGGGCCGCGTCGCCGCGGTAGAACCGCTCGAACAGATGCGGTAATGTCTCCGCCGGAACACCGGGCCCTTCGTCCTCGATCGACACGCTCACCGCGTCCGTCTCGCCGGTCAGGATGACCCGCACGGGCGTCTCCGGCGGCGTGTGGCGGACCGCGTTGTCGAGGAGGTGGTCGAGGACCAGGCCCACCATGTTGCGGTCGACGCTCACCGATTCTATTGCGACTTCCGGGAGCGGGTATGCCACCGGGTGATCGGACACGCGCTGCTGCGTGCGCCGCACCGCGCTCGCGACGAGGTCTCCCAGATCGGTGCTTGCCCGCTGGGGAGCGAGCTCGCCCGCCTCGATGCGGGCGAGCAGCAGCAGGGTGTCACTGATCGTGCCCAGGTGGTCGATCTCCTCCAGCAGGCTCCGCAACACGCGCTGGTAGTGCTCTGGATCGCGCGGATGCCGCAGCGCGACCTCCACCTCGCCGTGCATGGCGGTGATTGGCGTGCGGAGGTCATGCCCAACGTCGGCAATGATCCGGCGCTGAGCGAGCATGCCACGATCGAGCCGCTCGAGCATGCCGTTCAGCACGCCGACGAGTCGGTTGAACTCCTCGACTTCCGCGTGGGCGGTGATGCGCTGTCCGACCGCTCCCGGCGCGACCGCCGCTGCTTGGGCGGCGATCTGTGCCACGGGCGCGGTGGCGGACCGCGAGAGCCACCCTGCGCCAAGCGTCGCGGCGACGGTGCCCAGCGCGACGGTCCCGAGCATCAGGAGGAACATCGTGCGGGCGGCTCCCTCGAGGGGGCCGAGCGACGCCGCGACTTGAATCACGCGGTCATCGCCCGGTGCATCGTGCGCGACCGCCAGGTAGACCGATCGCAGCTGCTCCCCGCGCCAGCGCTGCGTGGACCACGCGACCGTATCGCGCCGCGCCGCCGCCAGCGCCGCGGAGTCGTACGGCATCTCCCGGGCTATGGGGGTGTTGACCGACAGGACATGGCCGGCCGGGTCGCGCGCGATCGCGAAGCGGTTGACCTCCTGAAAGGCCTCGGGATCCGATCGTGACGGGATGGGTGGGAGCGTATGCCCGATGACGAGGACCGCCGACTCGATGTGCGCGGCCGCCGCGAGTCCGCGATCCAGTTCGGAGCGCAGTACTCGCCGCGCTCCCAGGAACGCCCACAGGGCGATCACGAAGAGCGCGGTGAACATCG
>CAYWNR010000327.1:0-4563 GCA_964459705.1 uncultured Gemmatimonadaceae bacterium
ATCCTGCGGCGTCTGGCCGAGCCGCGCCGCGTGCTCGTGATTGCCGCCCATCCCGACGACGAGGACTCCGGTCTCCTTGCCCTGGCCTCGCGCGACTTCGGGGCGGGGGCCGCGTATCTGTCGCTCTCGCGGGGTGAGGGCGGCCAGAACCTGATCGGCTCCGAGCTTGGGGTGGCGCTCGGGTTGATTCGGACGCGGGAGCTTCAGGCCGCGCGGTCCTTCGACCGCGCGCAGCAGTTCTTCACGCGGGCCTACGACTTCGGATTCACGCGGGATCTGGCCGAGACGGAGCGGTTCTGGCCAACGGATAGCGTGCTCAAAGACGTCGTGCGCGTCGTGCGGCGGTTCCGACCTCAGGTGATCGTCGCGGTGTTCTCCGGCACCCCCCGTGACGGCCACGGCCAGCACCAGATGAGCGGCGTGGTGGCGCGCCGCGCGTTCGAGGTCGCGGGCGACTCGACCGTCTTCCCGGAGTTGGAACGGGAAGAGGGTCTCGCGCCGTGGCGGCCGGTCAAACTGTACCAGTCGGCGCGCTTCGGCCCGCAAGCGGCCGCGACGTTGCGAATACCGGAGGGCAGCCTCGAGCCCGTGAGCGGGCAGACCTTCAGCCAGATTGCCATGCGCGGTCGGTCGCAGCACCGAACGCAGGATTTCGGGCGGGTGCAGAGCATCGGGCCTTCGGAGGCGCGGCTCGCGCTGGAACAATCCCGCATGCCGTCCCGGACGGACGAGGGGTTGTTCGACGGCATCCCGGTCGGTCAGCCATGGCTCACGCCATTTGCCGACTCGTTGCGCGGCGCCGTTTCCCCGGACCGGATGGGTGAGGCGATCGGGCCGCTGACGGAGGCGCTGGCGCGCCTCAGGCGGGACGGCGGCATCCGATCGCGACCCGAACTGGAGCCGCTCCTCGAAGAGGCCATCGGGATCGCCGCGGGCGTGCTGCTCGATGTGCGGGCCGAGCGCGGCGTACTCGTTCCGGGCGAGAGGGCGGAGGTCACCGCGCAGGTGTACAACGCGGGGACGGCACCGATCGTGTGGCGGAACGTGACGTTGGTGCCCCAGGCGGCCGGGTGGACCACGGGCGCGACGGTGGCTCCGGCCGAGACTGGCGTGGCCGTCGGACAGCTCGCGGAAGCGCGCGCCGCAGTCGCCGTTCCCGTGGGCACGCAGCCGACGAGGCCGTACTTCACGCTGCATCCGTTGCACGGCGCCTGGTACGACTGGTCGGATGCCCCGCCCGCCGTTCGCGGGCTTCCCGACAGTCCACCGCCGCTCGCGGCCCGGTTCACGTTGGAGATTGCCGGGGTGCCCGTCACGATTGAGCGTGAGGTCACGCTCCGCATCCAAGACCAGGCCTTCGGCGAAGTGCGCGAGCCCCTGCGGGTCGCGCCGCGGATCGAAGTGCGCGTGGATCCCGATACGCTGCTGTGGCCCGCCGGTGACCGGACCCCGCGCGCGTTCAGCGTGACGCTCTTGCACCACGCGGCCGATACGACGCGCGGCGAGGTGCGGTTGGTGGTGGACGGATGGCCAGCCATGCCGTCGCGGCCCTTCACGCTCACCAAGCGCGACGAGGAAGTGACCTTCACGATTCCCGTGACGCGCCCGGCCGCGATGACCGCGGGCGATGTCACCTTACGCGCCGAGGCACGGACCAGGGATGGCGCGGTGTACTCCGATGGCGGCACGGTGCTGCGGTATCCGCACATTCGCCCGGTCCTCTGGGTCCGGCCCGCCGAGGCGCGCATCCGGGTCGCGCCGGTCCAGCTTCCCACGGCGCGGCGGGTCGGCTACGTGCGTGGCGCGTCGGATCGTGTCCCCGAAGCGCTGCGACGCGCCGGCCTGTCCCTCCAGGTGCTGGACGGCGAGACGCTCGAGCACGGTGACCTCTCGGCATTCGCCGTCATCGTGATCGGAAGTCGGGCCTACGAGACGGATTCCGCACTCGTCCGTGCCAACGACCGCATGCTGGAGTGGGTGCGCGGGGGAGGGCACCTGCTCGTCCAGTACCAGCAGTACCCGTTCATCCGGGGCGGATACGCCCCCTACCCGATGGATATCGCCAGGCCGCACGACCGGATCACGGACGAGACATCCCCGGTGACGATTCTGGATCCGGCGAACGCCGCGTTCCAACGCCCGAACCGTATTCAAGCCGCGGATTGGGACGGCTGGCCGCAGGAACGCGGGTTGTATTTCGCGCACACCTGGGACCCGGCGTACGAGCCGCTGCTCGAGATGCGGGATCCGGGGCGGGAGCCCATTCGGGGCGGGCTCCTCGTGGCGCCGCTCGGGAAGGGAACCTACGTGTACACGGGCTTGAGCTTCTTCCGCGCGCTCCCGGCCGGGGTCCCGGGCGCGTTCCGGCTGTTCTTCAACCTGCTGGACATCACTGGTGGAACGACACCGTAAGCGGCGGGCCGTCGGCCCGTCGGCCAGTCGGCCCGTCCTGCTGACGGTCCTTCTCGTGGCTTGTTCTTCCGGGGGCCGCACCCCCGTTGTCGTCTACTCGCCGCACGGTCCCGAGCTGTTGAAGCTGGTCGAGCAACGGTTCGAGGCGGAGAATCCGGACATCGACGTCCATTGGCTCGACATGGGATCGCAGGACGCGCTCGATCGGGTTCGGTCGGAACGGGCGAATCCGCAGGGGGACGTCTGGTTCGGGGCGCCGTCGGTGCTCTTTCAGCGCGCGGTCGCCGACTCGTTGCTCGCGCCGTATCGGCCGAGTTGGGCGGACGCGGTGCCGCCGCGAGCGCGCGGGCCTGGCGATCTCTACTTCGCGACCTACGAGACGCCGGCGGTGATCGCGTACAACCCCAAGGCGGTGTCGGCTGACGAAGCGCCGAAGGACTGGGACGACGTCCTCGCGCCCAAGTGGAAGGGCAAGATCCTGATCCGCGATCCGATCGCGTCGGGCACCATGCGCGCCATCTGGGGCATGGTGATCCTGCGCGGCATCGCGGCCACGGGGGATACCGCGGCGGGGTTCGATTGGCTGCGGCGGCTGGACGCGCAGACGCGCGAGTACACCATCAACCCCGCGCTCCTGCACCAGAAACTGGTCCGGCAAGAAGGCGTCCTGTCGCTCTGGGACCTGCCCGATGTGCTGGTGGAGGCGTCGAAGGGCAGCCCATTCGCATTCACGCTGCCGACCAGCGGCACGCCGGTCATCGAGGACGCGATCGCGCTCGTGCGCGGTGCGCCGCATCCCGAGGCGGCCAAGCGCTACATCGATTGGGTCGGCTCCATGGAGGCCCAAATCATGGCGGCGCGCGAGGCGTTTCGCTTGCCCGTGCGCACGGATCTGCCGGAGGACTCCCTGCCGCAATGGGCGCGGGAGGTACGTGCCGGGCTGGTCGTGGAGCCGATGGACTGGGACCGGTTGAGCCGAGACGGCGATAGCTGGATGATGTGGTGGGACCGGAACGTTCGGGGCCGGGGCGGGAGTCGGTGACCGAGCCGCCGTTCCTCGAGTTGCGCGACGTCACCAAACGATTCCCAGGGCACGTCGCTGTCGATGGCCTGTCGCTCTCCGTTCCCCGCGGACAGCTCCTGGCGCTCCTCGGACCCAGTGGCAGTGGCAAGACCACCACGCTCCGCATCCTCGCGGGCTTCGAGCGTCCCGATGCCGGCGCGGTAGTGATGGACGGCGTCGATGTCACGGGGCTCGCTCCGGCGGCTCGCCGCATCGGCATGGTGTTCCAGCATTACGCGTTGTTCCCGCATCTGAGCGTTGGGGAGAACGTGGCGTTCGGCGTTCCCCGTGCGCCGGACCGGGCCGAGCGGGTGCGCCGGCTACTCGACCTGGTGGATCTCGCCGGTTTCGAGAAGCGTCGAATCGATGCGCTCTCGGGCGGCCAGCAGCAGCGCGTCGCGCTCGCGCGGGCCCTCGCGCCCGAGCCCAAGCTCCTCCTGCTCGACGAGCCGCTCTCGAATCTCGATCCCGCCCTGCGCGAGCGGACGCGTCGGGAGCTGCGCAGCGCGCTCGAAGCGGTCGGCATCACGACCGTCCTGGTCACGCACGAACAGGAAGAGGCGTTCGCGCTGGGCGACGTCATCGCCGTGCTGCGCGACGGCCACTTGGAGCAGGTCGGCACGGCACCGGATCTCTACGAGCGACCGGCGACGTACTTCGTGGCCACGTTCGTCGGTCGGGCGGCGACCGTGCCCGGGGTGCTGGTGGCGGCGGACCGCGCGCGCGTGGCCGCGGACGTCGAATGGCTCGTGCGGGTCCCGCTGGCGCTCGCGCCCAACGCGCCGGTGCGCGTCGTCGTGCGACCGGAGGCGCTGCGCTTTCGTCAGGACGTGGGGGTTCCCGGGACGGTGCGGTCGCGACGCTACCTGGGCGGCCGCGCGCTGTTCGCCGTGGACACGACCATTGGCGCGCTCGAAGTCGAAGCCGCAACCGACGCGGTGACGGTGGGCCAGACCGTGCGCGTGATGGCGGAGCGCGCGGACGCGTTTCCAACGGCCGAGCGATGAACCGCCGGTCGAACGGCCTGCTGCTCGCCATCGCGTTGGCGTGGCTGGTCGCCTATCCCCTCCTGCTCGTGGTGCTCGACG
>CAYWNR010000328.1:0-4550 GCA_964459705.1 uncultured Gemmatimonadaceae bacterium
AGCGGCGTGCGCAACGTTCGTTGCAGCTCCGCGTGGCGACGCAGGTCCTCCGGCTCGAGGGGCTGCTCGAGCATCGCGACGTCGAAGGCGTCCAGCTGGGCGAGGTGATGGGCGTCCGCCAGGGTGTACGCCGCGTTGGCGTCCACGGAGAGACAGGCGTCGGGGCCGAGGGCCGCGCGCGCGGCCCGCACGAAGGTGACGTCCGCGGACGGCGCGATCTTGACCTTGATCCGGCGGTACCCCTCTCGGGCCGCCGCCGTGGCCTTGGCGGCGAGCGCCGCGGGATTGGGCTGGATGCCCAGGGAGATGCCCACGGGGATCAGCTCCCGTTTACCACCCAGCAGCGCCGACAGCGACACACCACGCTGCTCGGCCGCCAGGGTCCAGATGCTCATCTCGAGAGCGGCCTTGGCCATCCGGTGCCCGCGCACGTGCGCGTCGAATCGCGCGGTCGCGTCGGCGGGGTCGGCGAGGGTCTCTCGCAGCAGCGGCGCCAGCCAGGTCGCGATGGCGTGGCGCGCCGTGTCGACCGTCTCCGGTGAGTAGTTGGGTGCCTCCCCCGCGACGCATTCGCCCCACGCGACGGTGCCGTCAGCGTCCTCGAGGCGGACCAGCAGGATGCGCCGTACGCTCGTCACCCCGGATGAGATACGGAACGGCTCGCGCAGCGGGAGGGCGATCTCACGCAGTGTGACGCGGCGAATGGCGATCGTCATGCGGGCCGATCCAGCCGGTACCAGGGCAGGGCCCCGGCTTCCCGGTGAAACGCCGTGATCACGTACCGCCGGCCGAGGTAGTGCTCGAAGGCGCGCCGGGTCTGCGCACGCCAGTCCCGCGCGGCCCTCGGATCCCGTGTTTTCAGATCCTGAATGTCGTTCGGCACCGCGACGCGCACCGCGGCGGCACTCGGCAGCGGATCGTCCGCCGTGGCAATCAACGGTGCATCGGTCAGGTCGGGTTCCGGTGGCGGGCGGCGCGCGCTTGCGTCAGCCGTCAGGTCCCATTCGGCCACGAAGCGGTCGGTGCCGATGACGCTGGCGGTTTTGCTCATCGGCGTCTCGCCGTACATGTCGCGCACGTACTCGACCACCCGGACACCAAGGCGCTGGAGGTTCAGGTGCGCGTTGCGTGCGACGAGCGGATCGAATGTCCAGAGCATCCGGCCGACCCCGAGGGCCCGCAGCTCGGCGCGCTGATGATTCTTCAGGCGACGGCCAATGCCGTGATCGCGATACGGCTCTGCCACGGCCAGCATGTGCGACCAGTGCACCAGGCTGCCGGCCCGCACTCCGGTCAGCCCGAACACGAAGCCGACCAAACGGTCTTCCAAGAACGCGCCGGTCCCGATCCCCCCAACCTTCTGCGCGATCTGCAGCAGAGCCGGGGTCACCAACTCGCGGAAATCGTCGCCCCACGTGGCGCGTTGCAAGTCCACGCACGCGTCATACTCATCCTGGGTATCCAGCGAGCGGATGGAGATGCTCATGTCGGGCGATGGGACGGTCATGACTGGTGCGGCGGGATCGGGCGGCGCCGCGCGCGCGACGCCACCCGATTTCCGCGCGTCAGTGCAGCGGCCGGATCAGGACGCGATTCCCGAGGAAGTCGGGGATCAAGAGCGTGTGCCGTTTGGCGTCGAAACCAATGTCCGCCGGCGCCTGCACCGTGTCGCTGATCGCGAGGGCGTACCCGCCGGGTGATGTCAGCCGGTACACGCCGTGCGCGTTCCAGCTGCTGATGAGGAACGTGCCGTTTGCCAGTTCGACGACCCCGTCCAACGCGCCTTCCGCCGGCTTCGGGAGCATCGTGCGGTCGCCGGTGGTCGGGTTCAATCGATAGACGTCGCCCGAGCCGTAGGTGACGACGGTGACACCCGCCGAATCCGCGACGATGCCGTTCGGGTTGCCGAGCCCGGCTCCCGACACGATAGCCGTCCACCGATCGCCTTCGCGGCGGTAGACCGCGTCGCTCCCATTCGGGACGAGCCCGCCCGCGCCGGGACTCACGCCCGTATCCGTGACGTAGAGCGTCCCGTCCGGTCCCACGGCGAGGTCGTTCAAGAACGTTGCGCCCGAAACCGGCCATTCGCCGAGCGGCGCGCCGGTAGCGCGATCGAAGAGACGAACGACGTCGATGTCCGCGACGAAAAGCGTGTCGTGCCGGATGGCCATTCCCTTCGGCGCGTTCAGCGTGACCGCGTCGGTGGCGCCGTCGATCCATTTGAGGGACTCGACCACGCCCGTGGGTGCCAACCGGGCGATGAAGCCGTTGTCGTCCTTGTCGGTGGGCTGGCCGTTGATGTTCGAGACGAGATAGACATCCGCGATGGTGTCGGGGAGCACGCTCTCCGGTGTGGCGAATCCGACGTCCGCGATGTCCACGGCGGTGGCCACCGGCGGCGTCGTGTCTTCGCCAGGCGCGCAGGCAACGGTCAGCGCCAGCGCGGCCGCCGGCCAGTAGGTGCGAGAGAGCATTTCCGTCAAGCCTCCTGCGGTTGGAGTGAGCAAGGACTCCGGGGAGTCACCGCGGACGATGCTCCCGACGGACGAGGCTATGCCAACGAGCGCTTGGTGTCGACCGTGGTGGAACGGCGCACAGCCGGCCGTTACTCACAAGCGGGCGCGCCGGCGTACGGTCCCGCGAGCGCGCGGGAGACCGCCCGCACTCGATGCACCACCCAGGACGCACTCCCGCCGCGCCGCGCCACCGCGACGAACGCCTCATCGCCCCGCGCGGCCGTACCGATCACCTGCGGCGCGATGGTGGCCTCAACGTCGTAGCACCCGTTGGGAGGACGAACCTCGGCGGTGATGACACGCTCGGGAAGGGATGCCAGGTTGCGGTAGGCGAGATAGCCGGCAAAGGGGAAGGGCGCTCCTGCGGGCGCGTCGTCTTCCCGTACGGGTCCCAGCAGAGCCAACCGACCCCTCGCCGACCTCTCCGCCATCCCCACTCGGATTCCCTCCCAGCTGCGCTCCGGCGTCGTCAGGGTGATGGCATAGACAACACCGTTGAGGGCGTCCAGCAGCGTTCCCTTGCCGAAGTCGTACCGCGCGAGTGATGGGCTGTCCGGACTGACCTCCGCGTTCTGGGGGCCGAACAGCGCAAACGCGCCGACGACGGGCGCGTTCAGCGTAACCGGGAACGGCAGGGCCGGACCGACCGGCGGCATGGGAACCAGCGACTCCGTGAACGTCGGCCGCGAGATGATCCAGAGCAGGGCGACGGTGAGAACGACCGCCCCCGCGCCGAGGATCGAGGGCAAATGACCGCGCACGAACTGCCCGAACTTCTCCATTGCCGTGGGTTCGGGTGTCGGCGCGCGCGGCGGTTGGGTGACGGGCGCGGGCCAGGCGCCGGTGGAGAGTCGGTCGAGGGACGGGAGCTCGTCTTCCGTGGGTGGCGGGAGGATCTCGACCCGTGGGATGTCGCGCGACGCGCGCGCCAGCTCCCGCATCAGGGATGCGGGGTCGTCCCCGACCTTCTCCTGCCAACACGCGGGGCACCCGCGCGGATTCTGGTCGTTGTACGGGACGTCATGCTTGGGACAGCGGACGACAGGCATGATGGCTAGGCGGACCCGGCGGACAAGGCCGTCCAGGGGGTCACGGTATCGGGTCCGTCGGTACCTCCATCTCCGCTCGCGAGAAGAACCAGGGCTCGAGGTGCCATACTAGATGCGCGGCAGCGTGACCCCGCGCTGGGCCTGGTACTTCCCGCGCTTGTCGGCGTAGGACGTTTCACACACGTCGTCGGCATCCGCCTCGAAAAACAGCACTTGCGCGATGCCCTCGTGGGCGTAGATGCGGGCCGGCAGCGGTGTCGTGTTGGAGATTTCCAGCGTGACGTGTCCCTCCCATTCGGGCTCGAACGGCGTGACGTTGGTGATGATCCCGCAGCGGGCGTAGGTGCTCTTGCCCACGCAGATCGTGAGCACGTTCCGCGGAATGCGGAAGTACTCCACCGACCGCGCGAGGGCGAAGGAATTGGGTGGCACGATGCACACCTCGCCCTGGTACTCCACGAACGACCGTGCGTCAAAGTGCTTCGGGTCCACGACCGTCGAATGCACGTTCGTGAAGATCCTGAACTCGTTGGCGACCCGCATGTCGTAGCCGTACGACGACACCCCGTAGCTGATGACGCCATCCCGGACCTGGGAGGTCTCGAATGGCTCGATCATCCCATGTTCGCGCACCATGCGGTGGATCCAGCGGTCGGACTTGATGGCCATGAGGTCGGTGGGTCGCCCCCGTGAAGGGAACTGGTTCGGGACGGGGTATCCGCGCCGCGGGACGTAAGATACGCGGCGTTGGGACCCTGTGCACAAGTTGCAACGGGATGAACGGGATCTGCAGTATGGGAGACACGTCCACCGTCCCAATCGATGCCGTCCCGTCTATGCCGTCTATTCCGTCGATTCTGACTCCCGCACCGGCTCTCACCGTGCCCACAGGGCCTTAGGCATTACGCCACTTGGGTTTGCTTGACACGTTTCTTCAAGCCTAGGTAACTTCACGCCGCCGATCAAGTGAATTTTTTCACGAGAT
>CAYWNR010000329.1:0-4539 GCA_964459705.1 uncultured Gemmatimonadaceae bacterium
CAGTGGGTGCTGCCCGCCGCGCTTCGCATCCTGTTCAGCTTTCAGGCCGCCGATCTCGAGACCATCATCACGGCGGATGCCTATTTCAGTTTCGCCGCCCAGCTCGTTCTGGCCTTCGGGATCATGTTCGAGCTTCCGCTGATCATCGTGCTCCTCTCGGCCTTCGGCATCGTGAATCCGGTGTTCTTCGCGCGGAACCGGGCCATCGCGCTGGTGGTGGCCGCCGCGCTCGCGGCCATCCTCACGCCGCCCGATGTGATGTCGATGCTCATGCTCCTCGCGCCGCTGATGCTGCTCTACGAAGGGGGCATCGTGGTAGCGCGGCTGATCTGGCGCAAGCAGCACCCTCCGAAGATTGCCGCGCTTCTTCTGCTGGTGGCGCTCGGGCTGCTGCTGCCGCACAACCTGGAGGCGCAGCGCGGGGCGCGCGGTCGGCCACCGGACTCGACCCGGGTTCGGGTGCCCAAGACCGATTCCCTGGCGCGGGCGGGACCGGGGCAGCAGCCGATGGACACCGCCACGGCCCGACGATTGGGCCTTCCAACCCAGCCGAGCCGTTCCTTCCCACAAGCCGATTCCCTCCTCGCCGCGCTCCTCGAACGCACGGGCTTTCGGATCGTGCGCTATGCCGCCGACAGCGTGATCCTGTTCGCGGATTCGCAGGCGGTGGAACTGGTGGGAAGGGGATTGGTGGAGCAGGAGGGGGCGCTCCTGCAGGCCGACACGGTGCGCCTGAGGCAGGCGGAGTGCCGCCTGGTGGCGCGCGGGAGCCCGCAGCTGTTCCAGGAGGGCACCATTCTCGTTGGCGACCGGATGCGGTACGACACCTGCGAGCGGCGCGGGTTCGTCGAGGGTGCGCTGACGAACTTCCAGCAGTCGGGCGTCGAGTGGTACTTGCGGACCGGAGGCGGGGACCGGGATCGGCACGGGGGGCTGTCGGTCGATTCCGCCTCGGTGCGCTTGTTCGCCGGGGGCGGCGACCTGACGAGCTGCGATCTCCCCGATCCCCACTATCATTTCTCGTCCGGGTCCGTGAAGTGGGTCAGCAACACGATCCTGATCGCCCGTCCGACGACGCTCTACGTGCGGGACGTTCCGGTGATGTGGCTGCCGTTCATCTTCCAGGATATGCGTCCCGGGCGCCGCAGCGGGATTCTCGTGCCCCGATTCGGCATCAACGATCTCATTCGCCCGAACGCGGGGTATGCCCGGCACGTGACCAACTTCGGGTACTACTTCGCGCTTAGCGACTACTACGATCTCCAGCTCTCCTTCGATTGGTATTCCGGGACGTCGGTCTCCGCCAATGGCGAGTTTCGCTACCGCTGGCTGAACCGATTCGTGCAGGGTGGCGTGGCGCTCACCCGGATGTGGGAGTCGGGCCAGGACGGAGGCCCCGGCGGACGGTCGCTGCGGCTCCGCTGGGGGCATCAACAGTCCTTCGACCTGCGGACCCGTCTCACGGCGAGCGTGGACTACGTCACGAGCGCCCGGGTGCTCGAGCGGAACGCCGTGGATCCGTATCTCTCCACGGCGACGCTCGGCAGCAACGTGAACTTCTCCAAGCAGTTTCTCTGGGGGACGCTGGGGCTGGGTGGGTCGTTGCGCCAGGACCTGACGAGCGGAGCGGTGACCCAGACCCTCCCATCCGTCAGCCTCACCCCGGTCCCGATCGACATCGGGTCGTGGGTCACGTGGTCGCCGAGCCTCTCGTTCCGGAACGACCGCTCGTACAAGCAGTTTGGCGGGGTGCTCCCCGGGGTGCCCGGGCCGGGCGACACGTCGATCCCGCTGGACACCATCTTCGCCGAAACGCGCACGACGGACTTCCAGTTGAGCACGCCGCTCCGGGTCGGCGGCTGGAACTGGCAGAACAGCCTCTCCTATCGAGACGACATCCGGGACCAGCGATCCACCGTGACGGTCCCCGATCCCAACAACCCGGCCGATACGGTGATCAGGACCACCGGCATCGTGTTTCAGTCGTCGCTGGACTGGAACACCTCCTTCGGGTTGCCCACGCTTTTCCCAGCCTCGTGGAAGTTGCAGCCGTCGGTTGGGATCCAGAACACGACGTCGCAAGCGTTCCTGATTCGCAACAACAACACCGATGGCCAGTGGGTGCGGCAGGGGAAGCGGCTGTCGTTTGGCGCCTCGCTCTCGCCGTCGTTCTTCGGGTTCTTCCCCGGTCTCGGGCCGCTCTCGCGCATTCGGCACAAGATCTCGCCGTCGGTCCGCTGGGCGTTCGCACCTGCGGCGACCGTCCCTGAAGACTTCGCGCGGGCCATCGCCCCGGCGGGAAGCACGCCACTCCTGCGCAGCCCGACGCAGAACCGCCTCTCCCTGGGCCTCACACAGAACTTCGAGGGGAAGCTCAAGCCCGCCGAGGGCGACACCACGTCGGATCCGCGGAACGCGCGGAAGATCAAACTGCTGTCGATCTCCACGTCGGAGATCGCGTACGATTTCGAGCAGGCGAAGGAGCCGGGTCGGACCGGGTGGGTGACGTCGAACCTGTCCAACCAGTTCACCAGCGACCTCCTTCCGGGCTTCTCGCTGTCCACGACGCACGACCTCTGGCGCGGGGCGGTCGGGACCGACACGGCGCGGTTCAGCCCGTTCTTGAGCCGAGTGTCGGCCCGGTTCACGATCTCGGACCGCACGATCAAGGGGATCGCCGGGTTCTTCAGTGGCCGAAGGCCGACGGCGGCCGACACCGAGTCGACGATGCCGCTCGACACCGCGGGACGCTCCGACATGATCCCCGGTGTGACGGGCGATCGGTTTCAGGACTACGACCGGCGCCCGTTGCGTGGCGAAGGCCGGCGCCCGTTCTCGTTGTCCGTGACGTACGACGACCAGCGGATGCGTTCCACGAACGCGACCGCGGCGCCGTCCCGCCTGCCATCCACCAATCGCACACTCGGGCTGGCGGTCGCCTTCGATCCGACAAAGAACTGGTCGCTGTCGTGGAGTACCCAGTACAACATGACCACGAAGGAGTTCGGGCAGCACGTCGTACGGCTGGAGCGAGACCTCCACCGGTGGCGCGCGACGTTCCAGTTCCTCAAGTCTCCCAACGGGAACTTCGCGTTCAACTTCTTCATCTCGTTGCTCGATCAGCCGGATATCAAGTTTCAGTACGATCAACAAACCGTAGGGGGTAGGTGATTGGGGGAAGGGCTGTAGGGGACGGGTCAGACGGCCAGACGGCAAGACGGCCAGCGGTTCGCAGGCGATGGGAGGCAGCAGATGCCGCTTCCCTCCTTCACCCTGCCGACCGCTGGCCGTCTAGTTGTCCTACCCACCGCTGGCCGTCTTGGCGTCTTGGCGTCTAGCCATCTTGCCCACCTCCGGACTTCCACTCCACTCGAGGCTCTCCCGTGTCCCTCCAGCGCGGACTGTCCCCTGAAGTGGACAACAACTCCCCGACTCACATTCGCGTAATATGAAGTCAAACAACGACTTATGGTCTTTGGAATGCAGGGCACAGGCCCTGCTATTCGTAGTGCGGGGCTTCTCTGGGAGGATCAGGATGTATCGCGCAAAATTCTTGTTGGCGGTGACCGTCTTGGTCGTCGCGTGCGGTGATGATGGGGGGCCGGGGAATATCCTGGCTCCCACCGGCCTGTACTACGTGCTCGACGCGAGCGGCGTCCCGGCGGCGCCCGCCGGTCTGCTGTTGCAGTGGGATCCCGTGAACGATCCGGATCTCACGGTCTACCGCGTGTACTCGCGGGCGGCGGCGTCGGATCAGTACGATCTCCGCGGGGAGACCACGTCCACGAGCTTTCACGATACGGGCATCCCCGATCTGGATTACGCGGTGGCGGCGGTCAACACGCATGGTGACGAAAGCGCGCTCACCGAGATCGAGGTGGATGAGCGGCTACGGCTCCAGGCGCCCGACAATCTCGTGACCACGTCGTTGAACGGTGCCATCTACCTCTACTGGACGGACAATCCGTTCACGTCCGAGCCGGATGGGTTCCAGCAGTATCGGGTGTACTCCGCCACGTACTCGTTGGACACGCAGCTCTGCGGGAACCAGTGGGCTCTCGAAGGGACGACGGTGGCGCCGGAGTTCGTCGCCGGCGCGCTGGAGAACGGCGCCTCCCGCTGCTTCGGCGTTTCCGCCGAGAGCATCGAGGGATGGGAGAGCATGTGGTCGCCGGTCGTGTGGGACACGCCTCGGCCGGACGCGCGCAACGTGATCCTCTACGCGGACGCGGCGGATCCCACCCAGGCGGGGTTCCGGTTCTTCCTGGACGGGAATGGCGATGGGGTCGCGAGCCCACTCGAGCTGGGCCTCGTGTCGTCCAGCTCGTCGTCCGCGATCGACTTCTATCTGCACCGCGACGCGAGCCAGACCCTCTACTTCATGCCGAAGCGCACCGGCACGACGATGGTGCTGTACGACAACCAACCGGTCGACGACCTCACAGCCATCGACGTGGCACCGCTGAGCGGCTTCAGCACCACCGGGATCGAGGTCGTTCCCGGGTACGGCTACGTCTTCGAGATGGACGGTGGCGACGG
>CAYWNR010000330.1:0-4526 GCA_964459705.1 uncultured Gemmatimonadaceae bacterium
CCGACCTCGCGGGCCGCGCGTTCGTGACGGAGCGCATGCGGCGGGCGGGGCTCGACGTCCGCGTCGACACGGCCGGAAACCTTTTCGGCCGGCGCGCGGGACGACGCAACGACCTGCCCCCGATCCTGATGGGATCGCACATCGACTCCGTGCCCGACGGCGGCGCCTACGACGGCACCGTCGGGTCGCTTGGCGCGCTCGAGGCGGCGTGGACGATGAGCGACGCGCGACTCGTCACCGATCACCCGATTGACGTGGTGGTCTTTCAGAACGAGGAGGGTGGACTCTTCGGCAGCGAGGCGCTTGCGGGAAGACTGGGTGCGGATGACCTCGCGCGGACCGCGCTGAGCGGCTTCACGTTGCGGGACGGGATCACCCGCATCGGCGGTGATCCCGATCGCCTCGCCGCCGCGCGCCGCGCGCCTGGGTCACTGCACGCCTACCTCGAGCTCCACATCGAGCAGGGAGGCATCCTCGAGGCCGCCGGTGAGGACATCGGGGTCGTCGAAGGGATCGTCGGCATCGAGCAGTGGGATGTCACCGTCACGGGCGTGGCAAACCACGCCGGCACGACCCCAATGCCCCAGCGGCGCGACGCGTTGGTCGCCGCCGCACGGTTCGTGGAGGCCGTGAATCGTATCGCGCTCACGACGCGCGGACGTCAGGTCGCCACCGTCGGCCAGATCAGCGCGCACCCCGGCGCACCCAACGTGGTACCCGGTGAGGTCCGGATGAGCTTGGAGATCCGGGACCTGGACGCGGCCAAGATCCAGTCGGTGTTCGCGGCCATCCGGTCCGAGGCGGAGGCAATTGCGTCAGCCTCGGGAACGACCGTCGCCTTTCGCGATCGGGAGCTGAACATCGTCCCCGCTCCCACCAACCCTGACATCCGCGCCGCGATCACCGCGGCCGCGCGGGACCTGGGACTCAAGAACCGTTTGATGCCGAGCGGGGCGGGCCATGATGCGCAGAGTCTGGCGCCCCTTTGTCCGATCGGGATGATCTTCGTGCCAAGCGTCGGCGGAATCAGCCACTCGCCGCGCGAGTTCACCAAGCCCGAGGACGTGGTCAACGGGGCGAATGTGCTGCTGAGAACCGCGCTCGCGGTGGATAGGCTGGCATTGGGACGATGACGGGATCCTCCCCCCACCCGGGCCCATCCCAACGGGATGGACGGGATGCGGGCTCCACCCCATCCCGTTTATCCCATCTATCCCGTGGAGCGGTAGGGAGGTGCGGGGATGATCCGGTCCATCCCGCGGAGATGCGGTGCTGGGTGGGAGGCTACCGCCGCCGTCGGGCACTCCCCCCTCGCGCCCGCAACGTCGGGCCCGTCGGTCGCCGTGATGCGGCGGGGCGTTCGTTCGGTTGGACGGGGGGAACGGCGGGCTCGAAGCCCGGCAGCACTTCGCGGGGAAAGGTCCGGCCCAACAGCTTCTCGACATCGTGCATCAGCAGCCACTCGTGCGGCGCCATCAGGGTCAGCGCAACCCCATGGCCGCCCGCCCGCGCGGTGCGTCCGACCCGGTGGATGTACGCCTCCGGATCCTGCGGCACGTCGAAGTTGACGACCATCACGATATTGGTCACGTCGATCCCGCGCGCCGCGACGTCGGTGGCGACCAGCACCGGCACGCTTCCCTCGCGGAACCGGTCCAGCGCCTTCTCGCGCGCGGCCTGCGTGAGGTCCCCGTGGAGCGCGGCGATCTTGTGGCCCGCGCGCCTCAAGCCCCACGCCAGCTTGTCCGCGCCGTGTTTCGTCCGTGTGAAGATGAGGGTGCGACCGCTCGTCACTTCCTCGAGCATTCGGAGGAGCGCCTCACGTTTCTGGTCGCGGTCGACCGCGACGATCATGTGCTCCACACCGTCCGCCACCTGCGCCCGCCGTCCGATTTCGACCGCCGCGTGATTCTTGAGCGCACGGCGGGCTAGGCGGTCCACGTCGTCCGAGATTGTGGCCGAGAACAGCATGGTCTGGCGCTCGGCGGGGAGGGCGTCGAGGATGCGGTTCACGTCCGGAGCGAACCCCATGTCGAGCATGCGGTCGGCCTCATCGAGCACGAGCACCTCGAGCCGGGACGCGTTGACGTGTCCCCGGCCCATGTGATCGAGCAATCGCCCCGGAGTGGCGATGACGATGTCCACCCCCTTCTTGAGCGCCCGCGTCTGCGGCTCCATCCCGACGCCGCCATAGACCGCGACGGCCGAGAGCCCCGTGTGCCGGCCGTACGCCAGGGCGCTCTGGTGCACCTGCTCCGCCAATTCGCGGGTCGGCGTGAGGATGAGCGCCCGCAGCGTGCCACGGGGTCCGGCGGACAGACGTTGGAGGATCGGGAGCAGGAAGGCCGCCGTCTTGCCGGTGCCGGTTTGCGCGGACCCGACGACGTCGCGGCCTTCGAGGCCGTGCGGAATCGCTTCGAGCTGGACGGGGGTGGGAGTGTGGTAGCCGCGTTCTTCGACGGCGCGGAGGAGTTCGGGGGCAAGCCCCAATTGGCTGAACGACATGTCTTCGACGACGCTCGCTTCGGTCTGGACGCATGCCAGCCACGATGACACCGTTGTCACCGGAGCGGTTGCGCCGTGATGTTGTTTGAACCTGGGGAGTGAAGCGGCGGGTCGAGACCTACGCCGGTCCGCACTCTGAGCGGGACCGTTCTAACAACGAAGTGCATCCTGCTCGCGGTTCGTCCTACGGGCTTAATCCTAACTTGGACAGGACTTTGGCGCCACTGTGACATCTCCAACCGACCGATCGCGGCTTCCCGCCGTCCTCTCGGCTCTTCCCGACCTGGGATTGGCTGGGGTGTTTCTGGGCACCTGGATCGCGCCGCGTTGGCTGGGGATCGACCGGATCGGCCACCTGCTGTTGGTGATGCTGCTGGAGTTCATCGTGGTGCACTCCGCCGGCTTCATGGGAATGGCGGTGTTTGCCGACGACCCGAAGTGGTCGCGGGCCAAGTCCATCCTGGGGCTGGGAGCGCTCTACACACTGTTCGTCGGCGGGTTCGCCCTCGGATTCAGGACGTGGTGGCCACTCGTGGCCTTCTGGGGCCTCACCCTGAATCGTCTGCTGAGCGTGATCATCGGCCCGCCCCCCAGGGGCGAGGCCGAGCGGATCGTGCGGGCGGGCTGGGCGGTGGGCGCCATGGCCTATCTCGGTGCGGTCTCCCTGACGACCCCGTTCCCCGTCCCCAGCCTCGGCGTGACGCGCGCCGTCGTGGATGCCGCGCACCTGCCGGGGAGCGGCCTGTGGATCGACGAGCCGTACCGCGTGTTGGCGGCCGGGTTCCTCTACTTCCTGATCGTGGGCGTGTCCGAGATGTTCGATCACCGCTGGATCAAGGCGTCCACGCTGCCGGGGCTCAAGAACCGCGCAGACGTCCGGTGAAGCACCCCTCTCCCGCATCAGCGGGAGAGGGGTGGGTGAGGGTAAATTCTCCGGCATCTCCTCAGGCGTCGAACCATGATGATGTCCTCCATGCGTCTCTCCGCGATCCTCGCCCTGCTCCTCGCGTCCGCGCCGGCCGCCGGCGCACAGCAGGCACTCGTGCTCCACCCCGATCGCGTGTTCGACGCCACCGACGGCACCACGCATGCCGGATGGGAGGTGGTCGTCCAGGGCGACAGCATCGCCGCGGTTGGCCCCGCCGGTTCGGTCCGGCGTCCGGCTGGGGCCCGCGTGCTCGAGCTCAAGGGCATGACGGTGCTTCCGGGGCTCATCGAGGGGCATTCGCACCTGCTGCTGCATCCCTATGACGAAACACCGTGGAACGACCAAGTGCTGTTCGAGCCGCTCGCGTTGCGGATCGCGCGCGCGACGGTCGCCGCGCGGACGACGCTCGATGCGGGTGTTACCACCGAGCGAGACCTCGGCACCGAGGGGGCCGCGTACGCGGATGTCGGGCTCCGGGACGCGATTGACCAGGGCATCATTCCCGGTCCGCGACTCCTCGTGGTGACCAGAGCGATCGTGGCCACGGGCAGCTACGGTCCCAAGGGCGCCCCGGAGCGGGATCTCGCCTTCGGCGCCGAGCCGGCCGACGGTCACGACGAGATCGTGCGCGTGGTCCGCGACCAGATTGGCCATGGCGCCGATTGGGTCAAGGTGTACGCCGACTATCGCTGGGGTCCGCATGGAGAAGCCGAGCCGACGTTCACCGAAGACGAGCTGAAGCTGATCGTCGACGTGGCCGGAAGCTCGGGACGGCTGGTTTCCGCACACGCGGCCACGGCCGAGGGCATGCGCCGCGCCACGCTCGCCGGCGTCGCGACCATCGAGCACGGCGACGCCGGCACGCCGGAGGTTTTCCGACTCATGGCGGAACACCATGTGGCCTACTGCCCCACACTGGCCGCCACCGACGCGGTGGCCCAGTACGCCGGCTGGAAGAAGGGCGTGGAGCCCGAGCCAGCCCGCGTGGCCGCCAAGCGGGCGACATTCCGCGCCGCGCTCGACGCCGGCGTCCATATTTGCTTCGGCGGCGATGTTGGGGTATTCAGCCACGGCGACAACGTGCGCGAGTTGG
>CAYWNR010000331.1:0-4506 GCA_964459705.1 uncultured Gemmatimonadaceae bacterium
AACGACGTCGGCCGGGCGCTTCATCACACCAATTCCGGCCCGCTCGAAGGCGGCCATCTTCTCGCTCGCCGTTCCGCTGGCGCCCGAGATGATGGCCCCGGCGTGCCCCATGCGACGGCCCGGCGGGGCCGTCTGTCCCGCGATGAACCCGACGATGGGCTTGGTCACGTGCGCGACGGCATACTCGGCGGCCTGTTGCTCGTCCGTGCCACCGATCTCGCCGATCATCACGATCGCCTCCGTCTCGGCATCCGCCTGAAACGCCGTGAGGCAGTCGATGAAGTTAGTGCCGATGATAGGATCGCCTCCGATCCCCACGCAGGCGGACTGTCCGAATCCCGCCCGTGAGAGCTGGTGGATGACTTCGTACGTCAGCGTGCCACTCCGCGAGACCACCCCCACCTTGCCTTCCAGGCAAATCCGCCCGGGAATAATGCCGACCTTCGCCTTGCCGGGCGAGATGGCGCCCGGGCAATTCGGGCCGATGAGGCGCACGCCACGTTCGCGCAGGTACGGCATAACGCGCGTCATGTCGAGCACGGGGACGCCTTCGGAGATGCAGACCACGAGCTTGACCCCCGCGTCCGCGGCCTCGAAGATCGCGTCCGCGGCAAACCGGGCCGGCACGTAGATCACCGACGCGTTCGCCTGGGTCGCGGCTACGGCATCCGCCACGGCGTTGAAGATCGGGACGCGGCTCTCGAACGTCTGCCCCCCCTTCCCGGGGGTCACGCCCGCGACGACGTTCGTGCCGTACTCGATCATCTGCTTCGTGTGAAACGATCCGTCGCGACCGGTGATGCCCTGCACGACGAGTTTCGTCGATCGATCGATGAAGATGCTCATGCCGCCCTCCCCGCGAGCGCGACCGCCCGCTCCACCGCTTCGTCCATGTCCGTCAAGGCGCTGAAGCCCGCCTTCTGGAGAATCTCGACCGCCAGCACCTCGTTGGTGCCCGTGAGCCGGATGACGATCGGCACGGGCAACTTGGTCCGGGAGGTCGCGGTCACGATGCCGTTGGCCACATCGTCACAGCGCGTGATACCGCCGAAGATGTTGAACAAGATGCACTTCACGTTGTGATCGCTCGTGATGATCTCGAGCGCCGTCACCACCTTGTCGGGATTGCTGCTCCCGCCGATGTCCAGGAAGTTGGCGGGGTCCCCGCCGTAGTACTTCACCAGGTCCATCGTTGCCATCGCGAGTCCCGCGCCGTTGACGCAGCAGCCGACCGTGCCATCGAGCTTGATGAACGAAAGGCCGGCCTGCCGAGCCTTGACCTCCGCCGGATTCTCGGCCTTCACGTCCCGCAGGGCCGCGATGTCGGGGCGCCGCTCCAACTCGTTGTCATCCACGGAGAGCTTGGCGTCGAGCGCCAGGACCTTCCCATCCGGCGTCGTCACGAGCGGGTTGATTTCCGCGAGCGACCCGCCCGCGGCCATGAAGGCGGCGTAGAGTTGGCGCAGGATCGACGCTGCCGCTCGCACCTGGGCGAGATCCGAGTACAGGAAGAAGGCCAACTGCATCGCCTGGTGCGGCAGCAGGCCATACCGCGGATCCACCCCGAGCTTCATGATCTTCTCGGGCGTTTTCGCCGCGACCTCCTCGATGTCGATGCCCCCCGCCGGACTCACCATGAACACCGGACGTTGGGACGCCCGATCGAGGATCACGCCGGCGTAGCTCTCCGAAGCGATCTCCGCCGCCGGCACGACGAGCACCTTGCTCACGGTGAGCCCCTTGATCGTCATGCCGAGGATCTGCTCGGCGTGGGCCCGGGCCTCGGTGGCGTCCTTCGCGAGCTTCACGCCGCCCGCCTTGCCGCGGCCGCCCGCGTGTACCTGTGCCTTGACCACCACCCGCCCACCGAGGCGTTTCGCGATTGCCTCCGCCTCGGCCGGCGTCGTTGCCACATCGCCATCCGGCACCGGAATCCCCGCCGCCTTCAGCAGGACCCGCGCCTGGTATTCATGCAAGTTCACGAGTCGTCTCCCGTAATAGTCGTTCCCATTTCGCCACGCAAGGCAACCGGCCCGTCTCCCAAATGGGCGATCACGGCCCGGTCGCCACCTGCCCGGACGAACTCCACCGCCGCCTCCAATTTGGGCCGCATACTGCCGCGACCCAGTCCTTCACCCATCAGCAACCTCTCCGCCTCCCGTACCGTGAGCGCGCGCAGCGGTCGTTGCGCGGGCGTCCCCCAGTCGGCGTACACCGCGTCGACGTTTGTGAGAATCATCAGCGTGTTCGCCGCCAACCGGGCTCCCAGGATCGCCGCCACGCGGTCCTTGTCCACGACGGCGTCGATGCCCTCCCACCCCAGCGTCGGGTGCCGGTACACGGGCGACCCCCCCCCGCCGGCGACCACCACGATCTTCCCCTCCTCAACCAGGTGCCGCACCGCCGATGCCTCGACAATGTCCGTGGGAATCGGACTCGGTGCCAGGCGCCGCCACCGACCCGAGCCGTCGCGTCCCACCGGCACCCCCACTTCCCGATAGCGGTCGACTTCGTCATCCCGCAGGACGTGACCAATGGGCTTCGTGGGCTCTGCGCCCGCGTCGGCATCCGCGATCACCGTCTGGGTAATCGTCGTAACGACCTCGCGCGGAACGCCCGCTCGCGCCAACGCATTCTGGAGACTCTGCTGCACCATGTATCCGATCCAGCCGGCCGTTCCCGAGACGAGCACCCCGAGGGGGAGTGGCTCGACCCGACCTCGCGCGAGCTCGTTCCGTTCCAAGTCGTCGCCCACCTGCGGCCCGTTCCCATGGACGAGCGCGATCCGCCATCCATCACGCGCCAACGTGACGACGACCTCGAGTGACTCGCGAGTGTGTCGGAACTGATCGGCGATCGTCACCCGTTCGCCGGGCGGCTGCAGCGCGTTGCCGCCGAGGGCGACCACGATCGTACCGGGGAGGGACGCGTCGCGGCTCAAGCTAGTTCCTCTGAAACGGGGGAGCAACCCGCGCCGGGCTCGCCTCCCGGTCGAGACCGAGGGCTGCGCGCAGGCCGGCCCACGCGTCGCCGAACGCGCGCCAGTCGCCCTCCGCGCGCGCCCGATCGAGCCGCTGGAACCACTCGCGCGCCGCCTCGAACGGGGTGCCGGCCACCGGCGCCGGTGATCCGCTCCCCGACTCCTGCAGATGCTCCAGCGCCTCCGCGGCGTTCTGGCCGCGCCCGACCATTCCCCGCCACCCGGCCACCACACCCGCGAGCGTCCCGCTGTCCGCGTAGAACGCCTGCACCGACACCGCGCCGTCTTCGAACGGCACCAGGCGCACCGCCCCCCCGATGGCGGCTCCCGCGGGCGCCGCGCTGCGGAATCCCGACTCGAGCTCGGACGGGCCCGACAACGCATACGGCTCCGGATACCGCAACACGCGAAGATGCGGGAGTCCCTGCACGACGCTGCCCTCGATGACTCCGGCGACACGCGCGTCGAGCTGCACTTCGTCCACCGCTTGGAGCCGCAGGCGCACCGTCGTATCGCCAACGGCGGTTCCCACCCGCCATTGTGGCTCGGCCGCCCGCGCCCGCCCCGGGCGGTCACGCAGCAACTGAAGCTGCGCCCCGAACAGCTCGTCCGCGTATCGCACATGGACCGCGATCGCCGGCGGGAGCTGCGCCGCCGGCCGAATCAGTCCGGGCACGAGACGCGCCCACGCCTGGCTCACTGGATCGGCCGCGGGCGTGAGATACACTTCGGTGGCACCGGTCGCCGCATCCACCGTCCCGATGAGGCCGACCTGCAGATATCGCACGCGTCGCCCGCGCCACACCACGGGCGCCGACAACGGATATCCCTCCGCGGCGACGTACCCCGGAGACAGCCAGACCAACCGGTGGTTCGCCACGACGGGATAGGCCGCGCCAAAGCGCGCCATCGGGGCAAAGCGCGCGAGGCGGGACGCCACGGCGCGCTCCACGACCACCACCGACCCAGAGGGCACACGCTGGCGGGACAGGAACGCCGGCGACTGCAGCGCCCACGCCAACGCCACGCGGCGCCACCACCCGCTGACCGTCACGCCATGCGGGCCGCTCTCCGGGCCGGTGACCGCAAAGTCGGGCATCCCGGGACCAAACCAGATCTCGCGCGAGTCGAGGGCGACGTCGACCGGATACGTCGTGGTCGAATCCGGGCGATCGAGTCGCGGGATGAAGAGTGGCCGTCCGCCCTCCGCGGTCCGCTGTGCCTGGACGGCCACCGCGCCCGCCGCGTAGGCGTACGGATCGCCGTGGCGCGCGGCCCAGGGCGCGCCGCGCGCCGCCGCGAGGGCGAGCGAATCGGGCTCCCGCACGGCCAGAAACACCGGCGTGGGCCGTCCCTTCGGCGGCGTCTCCACCATCAGGCTCGCGTCGAAGAACCGATCGCCGCTGCGCGGGCTCGGGGCCGTGGATCGCGCGGTGCGATTCAGGACCGCCGTGAGCACGAATGCGTCCCAAATGGAGATCCGCTCCAAATCCCCATGGTGGCGCGCGGCGAATCCCTCGTCGGGA